>NZ_JBFUIK010000005.1:0-181016 GCF_056401915.1 Cellulomonas sp. P4_D11
GGGCCCGCGCGACGGCCGACGCCGACCCCGCCGCGCGCGGTCCTCGCGCTGCCGGCCGCCTGGCGCCGCCCCGCGACCGCGCTGGTCGGTCGCGACGACGACGTCGCCCAGGTGGAGGCCGCCCTCGGGTCGTCCGCGCTGGTCACGGTCGTCGCGACGGGCGGCGCGGGCAAGACCCGGCTGGCGGGCGAGGTCGCGCGTCGCGCCGCGGCCGGGGGTCGGTCGGTCCGCGTCATCGAGCTGGCGGGCCTGCGCGCGCCGGCCGAGGTGCTGCCCACCGTGCTCGCGGCGATCGGCGGGTCCGACGCGACCGCGGCCCGCGCGGACCTCACCGTCGACCGGCGGCTGCTCACGCCCGAGGACCGCCTGCGGCTGGCCGCCCAGGACCTCGACGGGCTGGTGGTGCTGGACAACTGCGAGCACGTGCTCGACGCAGCCGCCGTCGTCGTCGGCGACCTGCTGGCCGTCGCCTCCCCCGACGTCGTGGTGCTGGCGACCAGCCGCGCGCCGCTGGGCCTCGTCGGCGAGTCCGTGCACCGCCTGCGGACGCTCCCCGACGCCGACGCGCTCGAGCTGCTGGAGACGCGCGCCCGGGCCGGTCGGGAGAGCATCGGGTGGGACCCCGACCGCGCGCTCGAGCTGTGCCACCGCCTGGACAACCTGCCGCTCGCGCTCGAGCTGGCGGCGGCCCGGCTGAGGTCCATGACCGTCGAGGACGTGCTCGAGGGCCTGTCCGACAGGTTCGCCCTGCTGGACGACGCCTTGCGCGGGCTGCCGGAGCGGCACGCGAGCCTGTGGGCGATGGTCGACTGGAGCCGCGAGCTGCTGGACCCGCCCGACCGCGAGCTGTTCCAGCGGCTGGCCGTCATCCCCGCGCCCTTCACCACCGAGACGGCGGTCGCCGTCGACGGGAGCGGCGGCAGCACCGCGCCTGTCGTGCGCCGCCGGCTCGCCACGCTGGTCGAGCAGTCGCTGCTCACGCTCGACGAGCAGGACGGCGGGCAGGCGCGCTACCGGATGCTCGAGACCGTCCGCGAGTACGGCGAGGCGCGGCTCGACGCGTCCGGTCACCGGGTCGACGCGATGTCCGGGCTGGTCCGGTGGTCGGGTGCCGAGGCGGTCCGGCTCTCGTCGGGGTTCGTCGGCTCCGGGCAGGTGCAGTCCTTCGACCGGTGCGCCGCGGAGCAGGAGACGTTCCTCGCGGCGCTGCGCTGGGCCGTCGAGCACGGCGACGCGGCCGGGGCCATCGACATCACCGCGGCGCTGTTCCACCTCTGGAGCGTGCGCGGCCTGCACGTCGAGGTCATCGAGTGGGCGAAGCGCGTGCTCCTGGCCGACGACCACGCCGCCCGTCGGGTGTCGCCGCTGTTCCTCGGCGCGGCGTCCGGCCGTCCGCTGCCCGACGCCGACCGCCTCGCGGCGACCTGCCTGTTCGCGGAGGTCAACGCGGGCGTCTCCGAGTCGATGCGGCTCGCGGCCCTGGCGTGGCGCTCCCTGCGCCTGGTGGTCACCGAGCGGCCCGACGAGGTCTCGGCGCGGATGAGGGCGCTCACCGGTGCGATGCCCGCGCTCGGCTCCAACGACGTGGGCTCCAGCCTGGTCGCGGCGGCCCGGCTCATCGACAGCGGCGACCCGTTCCTGCACGGGCTCGGCCTGTTCATGCGCGCGGCGGTCCAGGAGAACGCCGGTGACTCGCTGCACTCCAGCGGCGACGCGCGCGAGGCGTACCGCCAGTTCGAGTCGATCGGCGACCACTGGGGCATGGGGATGGCCGCCCAGGGCGTCGGCCAGTGGGAGAGCGCCCGTGGCGGCGACGACGCCCAGGAGTGGCTGGTGCGCGGCCTGCGCCACCTCGAGCTGGTCGGAGCGATGCAGGACGTCCGGAGCATCCGCGTCATGCTCGACGTGCAGCGCGCGCTCGAGGGCGACGACGACGCGCTGGTGCGGCTCCGGGAGGTGACCGCGTCGTCGCAGGTGGACGACGTCGACGCCGCTCAGGCGCTGCTCGGGCTCGCGCACGTCGCGTGGCAGGCCGGCCGCGCGGAGGAGGCGCTGCAGGACGCGGAGTCGGCGTCCGCGCTGGTCGAGTCGATGTCCATCCAGCTCCCGCAGGCTCGGATCTCGTTCCGCGTCGCCGCCGCGGTCGTCCACCTCCGCGTGGCCGGCATGGCGGCGGATCGGCGGGCGGCGGCCGTGGCCCACGCGGTCGACCTGCTCGCCGCCGCGACCCCGGAGGCGCTGGTCACGCAGGACATGCCCGTGCTGGGCGGGTTCGCGCTCGGCATCGCGGAGCTCGCGGCGCACCGCGGGGACGACGCGCTCGCCCGGGACCTGTGGTCGCTCGGCATGCGGCTGGGCGCCAACCTCGTGATGCTCTTCCAGCTCGGGATCTTCGGGCCCCTGGCCGACGTCCTCGGCGACGAGGGCGAGCGGGAGCGGCTGCTCGAGCCCTGGCGGGACCAGCCCCCGACGGCCGCCGCCGCCAGGATCCGCGAGCTGACGGCGGACGTGGCCTGATCGTGCACGAAGGGCGGCCCGGGGCTCCGGGCCGCCCTTCGTCGTACGGGATCGGTCAGACCTTGCGGCGGTACGCCCGCAGGGCCAGCGGCATGAACACCGCGACCAGCCCGACGCACCAGGCGAGCGTGTAGTACACGCTGTTGCCCATCGGCGCGCCGAGGAAGAACCCGCGCATCGCGGCGACCAGGTGGGTCAGCGGGTTCCACTGCACGAACGTCTGCATCCAGCTGGGCAGCGTCGCTGCCGGGACGAACACGTTCGACGCGAAGCTCAGCGGCATGATGATGAGGAACATGATCCCCTGCACGGCGCCGGAGGTCCGGACCTTCATGCCGACGAACACCGAGACCCAGGACAGGGACAGGGCGAACACGATGGCCAGCAGGCAGCCGGCGATCGCGCTCAGCGGGTCGGTGAGGATCCGGAAGCCCATCAGGTAGCCGACGACGAACGTCGAGATGATGACGATGACGTAGCGGACGACGTCACCGATCACCGCACCGACCAGCGGCGCCGGTCGCGGGATGGGCAGCGACTTGAAGCGGTCGAAGATGCCCTTCTCCAGGTCGGTGTTGAGGTTCACGCCGATGGCGATGGCGCCCTGGGCGATCGTCTGCGCGAGGATGCCGGGCAGCAGGAACTGCAGGTACGTCGTGGTGTCCCCGGCGACCGCGCCGCCGAAGATGTACACGAAGATCACCAGGAAGATCGCCGGCTGCAGCGTGACGTCGATGAGCGCCTCGGGCGTCCGCCACGTCTTGATCAGGCTGCGCTTGGCCAGCGACAGCGAGTGCCGGACCAGCGGGAACGGCCGCTTCTTGCCGGCGACGGCCGACGAGGGGGTGTTGCGAGGGGACCGTGAGGCGATCCCGGTGGGAGCGGTCGTGGTGGTCATCACGCCACCTCCTTCGTCTCGGTGGTGTCGTCCTCGGACGCAGTCCGACCCGTGAGGGTGAAGAAGACCTCGTCCAGGCTGGGCAGGTGCAGGGAGAGCTCGGTCACCGAGATGCCGACGCTCGCCAGGCGGGAGACCGTGGCGGTCAGCGCGGAGTCGTCGGTCACCGGCACCGCGAGCACGCCCTTGCGGATCTCCTCGGCGCGGCCGTCGGAGGACACCTGCGCCAGGATCGTCGCAGCCTCCTCCATGCGGGTCAGGTCGGCCGGGCGGACCTCGAGGGTCTGGCCGCCGACGATGCGCTTGAGGCCGTCGGGGGTGTCGTGCGCGATGACGCGACCGTGGTCGATGACCGTGATCTCGTCCGCGAGCGCGTCCGCCTCCTCGAGGTACTGCGTGGTGAGCAGGACGGTCGAGCCGTCGGTGACCAGCGACCGGACGACGTCCCACATGTCCTCGCGCTTGGACGGGTCCAGGCCCGTCGTCGGCTCGTCGAGGAAGATGACGTCGGGGCGGCCGACGAGGCTCGCGGCGAGGTCGAGGCGGCGGCGCATGCCACCGGAGTAGGTCTTCGCGGGCCGGTCGGCCGCGGCCGTCAGGTCGAACCACTCGAGCAGCTCGGCGGCGCGCGCACGGGCGCCGACCCGGCCGAGGTCGAGCAGGGTGCCGAAGAGCACGAGGTTCTGACGTCCGGAGAGGTCCTCGTCGACGGACGCGTACTGCCCCGTGAGGCCGATCGACTGGCGGACGCGCTCGGCGTCCTTGACCACGTCGAAGCCGGCGATGCGGGCGTGGCCCGCGTCGGGGACGAGGAGGGTGGACAGGATGCGGACCGCCGTCGTCTTGCCGGCCCCGTTGGGGCCGAGCACACCGAGGACGGTGCCGCGAGCGACGGCGAGGTCGACGCCCTGGAGGGCCTTCGTCTCGCCGAAGTGCTTGACGAGGCCGTCGGCCTCGATCACCAGGTCTTGTGTCATGGCCTCAGCCTCACCGAGCCCGCTGACAGGGCACCGACACGTCGCCGACACGGGGCCGACGCCCCGGTGTCAGGTGCGCGGGTCCAGGTGCTCGACGATCCGTCGCCGGCTGACGTCCGTGCCGATCTCGCGTCGGGCCGACGCGGTGTGCGCGTAGTACAGGACGATCCCCGCGAGCCACTGCGGATCGACGTCGAGGGCGGGCGCCGGGACGTCCACCCAGGGGGTCCGCGGCTGCGGCGCGAACAGCACGCGCGGGCGTCGCGCCCACCGCCACGACCGCGCACCCGGCGCCCCGTGGAAGCGCACGACCGTGTACTGCCCGGCGCTCACGAGCTCGGCCGACGCGACGTCGTCCCAGTCGAGCCACGCGTCGCCGTCCCAGCCGCGGGCACCGAGGCCCTGCGGCGTCAGCACGAGCCGCGACCGCCGGGCGAGCCGCAGGACCGTGTCGGGCAGCAGCGCGGCGAGCAGGACCGCGAGCACGGCGACCAGCCACGCGCCCGCGTTCTCCCCGCGCAGGAGCGCCACGGCGACGCCCACCAGGACCAGCACCAGGAAGGCGACCGTGAGCAGGGGCGCCAGCAGGAGGGTCGAGCGCCACGGCAGGACGACGGCCGGGACGCCGTCGACCGGCTCGAGGGTGACGCTGCGCCCGTCCCGCGGTGGGTGGTGCAGGTACGTGCGGTGGAAGCCGACCGACCCGAGGCCGACCCAGCCGAGCCCGACGACGATGCCGAGCAGGCTGGCCGGCACGCTCCAGGTGCCCTCGTCGCGCGCGACGAGCATCGCGACCGACAGGACGAGCACGAACCCGCCCAGCACGGCGTTGACGACGACGACGAACCAGAGGATGCCCCGCCCCGCGCCCGTGGACTCAGAAGATGGCATCCCACGCGTCCTTCGCTGCGCCACCCACCGCGTCCGCCGCGTCGCCGACCAGGTCGCCCGCGTCGGAGACCGTGCCGGTCAGCTCGTCCCAGCCGTCGGCGATCGCGTTCCCCACGTCGCCCAGGTCGTCCACGCCGTTCTCCCACATCGAGTCGATCGCGCCGGAGGTGATCAGGCCGACGCCCGTGCCGATGATCGTCCCGACGACCGCGCCGGCGACCGTCCCGACGACCGGCACCGGGATGAACGTGCCGACCAGCGCGCCCACCCCCGCGCCCGCGGCGGCACCGGCGCCGAGCGACGCGAGGAACCCGACGCCGTTGGACACGGCGGCCTGCGCGGGCGACTCCCCGTGCTCGATGTCGTCGTAGATGCTGTAGCCGGTCGCTGCGACGCCCAGCACGAGGAGGCCGCGCGCCAGCCCCACGGGGACGCGCGCGCCGCGCAGGTCCTCGGCGGCCCGGGCGGCCAGCGCGGCGTTGTCCTTGGACCCGTCGAGCAGCTCGTAGAAGTGCGACGCCGACGTCGTGATGCGCCCTTCGGGGGTGGTCACCGCCCGGACGTGGGCGGCGTACGACTGCGAGGCGGCCTGGTAGCCGGCCATCCGCTGGGAGGCGTTGAACGCGACCACGGAGATGGCGGCGGCGGAGACGCCCGCGGACATGAGGTCGTTGGCCAGGCCCGTGAGGTTGCCCGAGTTCGACTGCCAGGTGCCCGCGGCCGAGGTGAGTGCCTCGGCCCAGCCGGCCTGCGCCCCCTCGGCGATCCCGACCGTCGTGTTCCACGCCGTGACCTGCGCGTTGTGGTCGGTGATGGCGGCGACGCCCTGGTCGTGCGCCGCGACCTCGGCCGGCGTCGCGTCGGCCGGTAGCGGCCCGACCGAGGAAGGCGCGGGGCCGGGTGCCTGCACCAGGGTGCCGGTCACGGTGAGCCCACCGGTGCGGGCGACCGAGCGTGCGCGCTCCATCTCCGACTGCGCCGTCTGGAGCGCCGCCGCGAGCGTGTCCAGGTCTCCGGCGGTGCTGGACGCGATGCCGGACACCGAGTCGGCCGTGTCCGCCAGCGTGGTCAGCCGCCGGCGCTGGCCGTCGCCGGCGTCCCCGACCCACGCCGTCGCCGACTGGGCCCGCTGCGCGCGGACGTCGTCGGACAGCGCGGTCGACGCCGTGGAGAACGAGCCGCGCAACCACGTCGCCGCCCCCCGGATGCTCGCGGGGGACCCCGCGATCTCCGTCTGGAGCGCGGCCGTCACGGCTGCCCCAGGACGCGGAAGCGCTCGAGGACGCCGCTGTCCGTGCTGCGGTAGTCCGCGACGCACTGCTCCGTCACCCCGGCGAGGTGGTCGGCCTCGTAGGTGAGCCGGGCGGAGGTGTCCGCGAACGTGTGCAGGACGGACGCGAGCAGCTCGGCCGCGACCCCGGCGTCGACGGACGCGGGCATGCTCGCCGACGCCGTGTCGAGGGCAGCGCCGGCGTCGCGGAGCCGCTGGGCGATCTGGTCGAGGGCCTGGTGATCGGTCTCGACGCTCATGCGGACGCCCCCTGCCGCTCCTCGTCCGGGATCGGCAGGTCGAGCAGCACGAGGTCGAACGGCCGGACGTCCCACAGCTGCTGGAGGTCCGCCGTCGGCAGCGTGAACCACGGCTGGTCCTCGCCGCAGCACCGCATGAGCCGGTCGAGCGCGGAGTAGACGAGGAGGGCCATCCGGCCGTCCTTGGTCTCCCGGTAGAGGACCTCGAGGTCCCGCGGGTCGGCGACGTGCCGGGCCGCCGGGATGTAGACGATCGGCGGGTAGTCCTTCGGGATCGCGCGCACGGCTGCTCCTGTGCGGTCGGACGGGCGGGGTTCGTCCAGCGAACCTACCGGAG
This sequence comes from Cellulomonas sp. P4_D11, assembly GCF_056401915.1. Taxonomy (NCBI): domain Bacteria; kingdom Bacillati; phylum Actinomycetota; class Actinomycetes; order Micrococcales; family Cellulomonadaceae; genus Cellulomonas; species Cellulomonas sp. P4_D11. The sequence goes on from NZ_JBFUIK010000005.1 coordinate 7,151, forward strand.
CATGCCGCGCTCGGCGCGACTCACCGCATGGCGGCGAGGAGGCGATCCAGCTCCTCGTCCGACGTGTAGTAGTGCGGTGACGCACGGACCACCTCGGTCAGGCCGCGCGCCCCGAAGTCGAGCTGGGCGGACGAGACGCGCGTGACGCTGACGTTCACGCCCGCGGCCGCGACGCGGGCGCGGACCTCGTCGGCGGGCTGCCCCTCGACCGTGAACGTGACGATGCCTGACCGGCGCTCGCCCTTGTCACGCACCGTCACGCCCGGCAGCTCCGCGAGCTCCGCGCGCAGGCGCGCCGCGAGGCCGGTGACGCGCTCCTCGATGGCGGGCAGCCCGAACGACAGCGCGTAGTCGGCCGCGGCGCCGAGGCCGAGGTTGTCGGCGATCGACCGCTCCCAGGTCTCGAACCGCAGGGCGCCGGGCACGACCTCGTACGTGCTCGCGGACGTCCAGCGGGCCGCGCCCAGGCCGAGCACGGGCGGGACCAGGCTGTCGACGATCCCGCGGCTCGCATAGAGGAAGCCGGTGCCGCGCGGGCCGCGCAGGAACTTGCGGCCGGTGGCGGCGAGCAGGTCGCACCCCAGCTCCTCGACGTCGACGTCGAGCTGGCCGACGGACTGGCACGCGTCGAGCAGGAACGGGACGCCGGCCTTCCGGGTGAGGGCGCCGACCTCCGCGGCCGGGTTGACCACGCCGCCGCCGGTCGGGACGTGCGTCAGGGCGACGAGCGCGACGTCGTCGTCGAGCCGCCGCTCGAGCTGGTCGAGGTCGACCTGGCCGTGCTCGTCGTCCTCGATCACCTCGAGGGTCGCCCCCGAGCGCTCGCACGCCTGGAGCAGGCCGATCGCGTTGCTGATGTACTCGGTCCGGGCCGTGAGGATGCGCTGACCACGGGTCACCGGGATCGCCGAGAACGCGACGTTCCAGGCGGCCGTGGCGCTCTGCACCAGGGCGATCTCGTCGCGGTGCGCGCCGACGAGCGCGGCCACGGAGTCGTACACGGCGGACACGCGGTCCTCCGACTCGGCCTCCGCCTCGTACGGACCGATCTCCGCCTCGCGGCGCAGGTGCGCGACGACGGTGTCGGTCACGACGCTCGGTCGCAGGGCGCCACCGGCGTTGTTGAGGTGCGCCACGTGGTCGATGCCGGGCGTGTCGCGGCGGGCGCGTTCGAGGTCGATCGTCACGACCGCCGAGTCTAGGCAGCCACCCGCGTCGCCCCCATGGCCACCTAGCAGGAAGTGGTTGCCCCGGCGGCGGCACCACGCGACGGCACGGCCGGACCGGACGTGAGATCGGTCACGTCCGCGCGGTCCGAGTCGGGAGGTCCCCGGAGGGATCGGACACCCGCGGGCACCGGGCAGGGAGGTTCGGTCGGAGCTCCGGCTGTCGGGTGTTTCCATGGACGCTGAAGTTGGACGCTTGTCCAAAACCATGCCTCCGAAAGGCTCCCCCATGCGGCGCTCCCTCGCCCTCACGCTCGGCGCAGTCGCCGCAGTCCCCCTGACGTTCGCCCTCGCCGGCCCTGCGGCCGCGGCCGCGACCGGCTACGACGGGGTCGCCAGCGGCCACCGCGCGTCGGCGACCGACGGCACGACCCGCCCGGCGTACTTCGCGTACGACGCGGACCTCGGCTTCTCGGTGTCGGACCTCGCCGCGGGCGAGACCGTGACGTTCACGACGACGATCGCCGCGAACCCGAACGCCGCCCACTGGAAGGATCCTCAGGACTCGCAGGCGAACCTGTACGCCGTGGGCTTCCTGCGGGTCGTCGCGAACGAGACCCCCGTCCAGGGCACGGCGCTCGCCAGCCCCGCGCACGACCAGGACCCGGTCATCTGGGGCCAGGACAACCAGGGCGCCGGCTCCGGCGTCGGCGGCATGGCCTTCTGCAGCAACGACAAGTTCTTCGTCGCCGGCAACTTCGTCTTCGGGCCCGGTGAGCACTGCGTGCTGCCGCTCGACAGCGCCGACGGCACCGCCATGGACCAGATCTCCACCGAGCGGTACACGGTCACGATCGCGGCCGACGGCACCTGGACGGGCACCGTCGTCCCGCTCGACGCCGACGGCGACGTGGTGACGGCCTTCGGATCGGTCGACGTGCCGCCCACGTACTCGGGCACGCTCCCGGGCGACGACAGCACCGAGTTCGTGCCGTTCGTGCGTGCCCGCGCCGGTGCGTACACCGACTCGACCGGCCTCGTCGACCCCGACGGCGACTGGCGCATCGACGTGACGGACAGCTCGCTCGTGACGCCGTTCGTCGCAGCGGCCGCGCCCTCCGCGACCCCGACGACCCCGGCACCCGCCGGTACGACCCCGTCGCCTGCCGCCTCTGCCCAGGCGGGGGCGGAGCTCGCGGTCACCGGCTCGCAGAACGGGCCGACGGCCGCCCTGGCCGGCGCGCTCGTCCTCGCGGGGATCGGTGGCGTCCTGCTCGCCCGTCGCCGCCGCGCCTGACCGTCGCGCCCAGCACGACTGAGGCCGCCCGGCCCGCGTTCCTTCTCGGAGCGCGGGCCGGGCGGCCTCGTGTCGTTCGGTGGTGACCTCAGCGGGAGGTCGGGCGCCAGAGGACGATCGCGGCGCGGTCCGCCGTGGTGGTCGGGCGCCGGCTGCGGCTCGCGGTGCGGCTGACCGCCTCGACGGCGCCCGTCGGGTCGGCCGTGAAGACGCGGCGGCCCGGCTCGACGAACGCGCGGAGGTACTCGATCTGCCGGCGCAGGCCGTCGAGCTCCGCCTCGAGCTCGAGGATCCGCTTGATGCCGGCCAGGTTGACGCCCTCGTCCTGCGAGAGGCGCTGGACCTCGCGCAGCGTCGCGATGTCGCGCAGCGAGTAGCGCCGCCCACGGCCGCTCGCCCGGCTGGGGCTGACCAGGCCGAGCCGGTCGTACTGGCGCAGGGTCTGGGGGTGCATGCCCGCCAGCTCGGCGGCGACCGAGATGACGTAGACCTTGGCGTCCTCGGTGGCCACGGCTACGTCTTCGCCGCGTCGAGCAGGCCGGCGCGCACGTCCTCACCGGAGGTCGCGATGCCGAACGCCTGGACCGCCTCGCGGGCCGCGGTGTTGAGCCGCTGCGGGACGACGACCTGGACGGTGATGAGCAGGTCGCCCTTGGTGCCGGGGACGCCCTTGCCCTTGACGCGCAGGGCACGGCCCGACGGGGTGCCCTCGGGCACGCGGACGCGGACGGTGGACCCGTCGAGCGTCGGCACCTCGATCGTCGCGCCCAGCGCGGCCTCGTCGAACGCGACGGGGACCGTGATCCGCAGGTTGTCGCCGTCGAGCGAGAACACGGGGTGCGGGGTCACGCGGACGGTGATGACGAGGTCGCCCGCCGGTCCGCCGCGCTCGCCGGGCCGACCCTTGCCGCGCAGGCGGATCTTCTGGCCGTCGCGCACGCCGGCGGGGATGCGGGCGTTCACGGTCCGGCCCTCGACGCTCAGGGAGACCGTCGAGCCCTCGACCGCCTGGCGGAAGGGCAGGGTCGCGCTCGTCGCGAGGTCGACACCCTGCTGGGGGCCGGGCGCGAACCCGCCCGCGCCGCCGTTGCCGAACAGGCCGCCGAGGATGTCCTCGAACCCGGCCGCCCCGCCGGGGGCGTTGCTGTACCGGACGCGACCGCCGCCCTGCTGGCCGCCGAACATGCCGCCGAACACGTCCTCGAACCCGGCGGTGCCGCCGCGGCCGCCCGACGTGAAGCGCGGGCCGCCGGCCATGGCGCGCAGCTGGTCGTACTGACCGCGCTGCTCGGCATCGGAGAGGACCGCGTAGGCCTCGCCGACGTCCTTGAACTTGGCCTCGGCCTTCGCGTCGCCCGGGTTGTGGTCCGGGTGCATCTGGCGCGCGAGCTTGCGGTACGCCTTCTTGATGGTCGCGGCGTCAGCGTCCTTGGGGACGCCGAGGACCGAGTAGAAGTCCTTCTCGAGCCAGTCCTGACCGGTCACGCCGCTCCTTCCTTGATGTCTGTGCAGCGTCCGAGCAGATGGAGGTTCTGGCCCCCATCTGCTCGGACGCTACTGCGGTTCTTACGCCTCGGGGTCCACGACCGCGACGCGGGCGGCCCGAAGGACCCGGTCGGGGGTGCGGTAGCCGGGCTGCAGCACCATCTGCACGGTCGACTCGGTGACGTCCGCGGAGTGCGAGTGCATGAGCGCCTCGTGCACCGCGGGGTCGAACGCCTCGCCGGCCTCGCCGTAGCGGACCACCCCGAAGCGACCGAGGGTCGCCTCGAGCTTCTCCGCGATGGACACGAACGGCCCGGTGAGGTCACCGTGCTGGCGGGCCAGCTCGATGTCGTCCAGCACCGGGATCAGCGCCTCGACGATGGCGTGCACCCCGCGGTCGTGAGCGGCGAGAGCGTCCGCCTTCGACCGCTTCACGAACCCGGAGTACTGCTGCTCGAGGTTGTAGTACGCCGCCTTGGAGCGCTGGAGCTCCTCGAGCCGCTCGGCCGCGAGGGTCTCGGCCGCCACGAGTCCCTCGAGGACGACCTCCTCCTCGGCACCGGCCGCGATGTTCTCGGCGTCGGCGAGGACCTGCTCCTCAGGCGTCAGGTCGTCGCCCTCAGGAGTGGTCGTCACTTGACCGCCTCGTCCTCGTCGTCGACGATCTCGGCGTCCACGACGTCCTCGTCGGACGACGCGTCAGCCGTGGGCTGCTCGTCGGCCGGCGCGTTGGCCGCCATGTTGTCCGCCGAGTAGATCGCCTCGCCGATCTTCTGGCTCACCGCGAGCAGGGCCGAGTGCTTGGCCTTGACCTCGTCGACGTCGGTGCCCGCGAGCGCCGTCTTGAGCTCGGTGACCGCGGTCTGCACCTCGGTCTTCACGTCCTCGGGCAGCTTGTCCGCGTTGTCGACCAGCAGCTTCTCGGTCGAGTAGACCAGCTGCTCGGCCGTGTTGCGGGTCTCGGCCTCCTCGCGACGCGCCTTGTCCTCGGCGGCGTGCTCCTCGGCCTCGCGCACCATGCGCTCGATGTCCTCCTTGGGGAGGGCCGAGCCGCCGGTGATCGTCATCGACTGCTCCTTGTTCGTGCCGCGGTCCTTGGCGGACACGTGCACGATGCCGTTGGCGTCGATGTCGAAGGTGACCTCGATCTGCGGCACCCCACGCGGAGCCGGCGCGATCCCGGTGAGCTCGAACGTGCCGAGCGGCTTGTTGTCCCGCGCGAACTCGCGCTCGCCCTGGAACACCTGGATCAGCACGGACGGCTGGTTGTCCTCGGCCGTGGAGAAGATCTCCGACCGCTTGGTGGGGATGGCGGTGTTGCGCTCGATGAGCTTGGTCATCACGCCGCCCTTGGTCTCGATGCCGAGGCTCAGCGGGGTGACGTCGATGAGCAGGACGTCCTTGCGGTCGCCCTTCATGACGCCGGCCTGCAGCGCGGCACCGACGGCGACGACCTCGTCCGGGTTGACGCCCTTGTTGGGCTCCTTGCCGCCCGTGAGCTCCTTGACGACCTCGGTGACCGCGGGCATGCGGGTCGAGCCGCCGACGAGGACCACGTGGTCGATGTCCGCGAGCTTGATGCCCGCGTCGCGGATGACGGACTGGAACGGCGACTTGGTGCGGTCGAGCAGGTCCTGCGTCATCTGCTGGAACTGCGCGCGCGTGAGCTTGGTGTCCAGGTGGACCGGGCCGTTCTCGCTCATCGACAGGTACTGCAGCGAGATGTTGGTGCTCGTCGCGGACGAGAGCTCCTTCTTGGCCTGCTCCGCCGCCTCGCGCAGACGCTGCACGGCGATCTTGTCCTTGCCCAGGTCGACGCCCGTGGAGTTCTTCACCTCGGAGATGAGGAACTCGACGATGCGCTGGTCCCAGTCGTCGCCGCCGAGGCGGTTGTCGCCGGAGGTGGCGCGGACCTCGATCGTCGAGAAGCCGTCGTCGTCCTTGCCCACCTCGAGGAGGGACACGTCGAACGTGCCGCCGCCGAGGTCGAAGACGAGGATGAGCTCGTCCTCCTTGCCGCGCTCGAGGCCGTAGGCCAGGGCGGCCGCGGTGGGCTCGTTGATGATGCGCAGGACGTTGAGGCCCGCGATGGCGCCGGCGTCCTTGGTGGCCTGGCGCTCGGCGTCGTTGAAGTACGCCGGGACCGTGATGACGGCCTCGGTGACGGGCTCGCCCAGGTAAGCCTCGGCGTCACGCTTGAGCTTGGAGAGCACCCGCGCGCTGATCTCCTGCGCGGTGTACTTCTTGTCGTCGATCGTCTGCGACCAGTCCGTGCCCATGTGGCGCTTGACGGACGTGATCGTGCGGTCGACGTTGGTGACGGCCTGGCGCTTGGCGATCTCGCCGACCAGCACCTCACCCGTCTTGGAGAACGCGACCACCGACGGCGTCGTGCGCGACCCCTCGGCGTTGGCGATGACCGTGGGCTCGCCGCCCTCGAGGACAGCGACCACCGAGTTGGTGGTACCGAGGTCGATGCCGACTGCTCGTGCCATGTGTGTGCCTTCTTTCGTGTCGTACCGGGGTTCCTGTGGTCCGTACGGACCGCTCTTGAGTCCGACTGGCTCAAGTCTGCGTCGGGATCGTCCCGCGCGCAAACCCGAAAGGGCCGAACTTGAGTCTGCTTGGCTCAACCTTGAGCTGAGGGGATGCATTCCCACCATCGGACGACAGAGCTCCGCCGACGCTGTGTGTGGGATCTGATCCGGCTTGTCATCGTTCGCACGACGTTGTCGCGAGAACGAGGGTTGACTACGAACGGTCGCGACGGCGGTCCAGCTCGGCGGTCAGCATCCGTGCGTACCGAGCCCGCTCGTCGGTGGCGACCCATCTGGCCTCGAGGTCGCGCTCGTACAGACGGTCGCCGTCGTGGCGGGGGAAGACGTGGACGTGGAGGTGCCAGACGTCCTGGCCACCCGCAGGCTCGTTGTGCTGCCGGATGGAGATTCCGTCGCACGCATAGGCGGTGCGCATCGCGACCGCGACCTCCTGGACCAGGTCCCACACCGCGTGCCCGATCGCTCGGGGAAGGTCGTAGAGGTTCTCGTGATGCTCCCGAGGGACTACCAGGGCCGCCCCGGGGTTGGCGGGCCACCACTTGGGTGAGATGAGGGCGAGTGCGAGGTCGGTGGTCGCGACGACGTCGCTCTGGCGGTTGTGCTCGCTGACGATGCCGCGCTGAAGCCGGCAGAAGGGACAGCGGTAGTCGACCGGTTCGTGGCTCGGCATGGTCACGGTGTCCAGCCGTCCCACGCGCTCCACCAGTGGCTGGTCGAATCGAGCTGGGCTGTGACGTCGGCGGCGGCGGCCAGCACGAGGCCGACGGTGACCTCGTCGATGCGTCCGGTGACTCGCTGCCAGTGCAGGTCCACCACGTCCTTCCACTCCCGCCGGCCGTCCGGGAAGACGATCAGGTCCAGGCCGTGGTCGTCTGTCTCGAACCCCTCTCGTCCGCGCACGATGGGCGCTTCGAAGTTGATGTACCAGTGCAGGAAGGCCCCCGTGCGATCGAAGAACTTCCAGACCCCGTAGTGATCGCCGCTCCGGTGGAGCTGGAGCACCACAGTGGACCCCCAGGCCGAGTACGAGCTCCAGGGGTGCGCACCGAACGGATGCGGAGGGAAGGTGAAGCGCGAGCCCGGATCGAGGCGGACCGCCAACGTCGCGCCGTCGTCGGACACGACGGTCACCGGATGCTGCAGCCACACGCGGTCGTGCAGCACCTCGAATCGTTGGATCGACGTACCCGGCTCATAGATCCACACGGTCGATGACCCTATCGGCGGGCCTGTGCCGACCACGTGGGAAGAAGGCCCCCCGCCTGGCTGATCGACGGCAGCTGGCGTCGCCGTCCGATCAGGAACGACCACCATCGGCTAGCCGAGCTCGGACCGCGCGCGGAGCTCGGGGCTGCACCGGACCGTTGAGGGTGTCGTCGCTTTCGGTGAGAATCGCGTCATGGCGCTGACCACCCGGCTGCTGACGCCGGACACGTGGGACGACTTCGCTGCGCTCGTCGAGTCGAACAACGGTGTGTGGGGTGGCTGCTGGTGCATGGGATTCCATCCAGGCGGTTCCACCGGGTCACGCCAGGGCAACCATGACGCCAAGCAGCAGCTCGTGCAGCGCGGTGCGGTGCACCAGGTACTGGTCTACGACGAGGAGAGATGTGTCGGCTGGTGTCAGTTCGGCACCCCGCCGGAGCTCCCCAACATCAAGAGCCGCCGCGCCTACGACGCGGAAGCGCAGGATCCGCCCGACTGGCGGATCGGCTGCATCTTCACGAACTCGAAGGACCGCGGCAACGGGATCGCAGCGGCCGCCGTGCACGGGGCCTTGGACGAGATCCGACGCGCCGGCGGAGGCGTCGTCGAGGCCTATCCGGAACAAACGGCGGATCGACCCCCGCAGCGGGGCGCATATCTCCATACCGGACCCGAAGAGCTGTACGAGCGGCATGGATTTGTCAGGGACCGGCGCATCGCCAAGTGGCGGTGGGTCATGCGCGCCAACGTGTGACTACATGAGCAGCCCGCCCGTCACAGGTCGAAAACGGGATTCCTCGCCACTACCCACCGCTCATGACCTCCGACTCGAGCGGGGCTTCAGACGACTCGGATGAGTTCCTCCACTGCGCCGGGCGTGGATCATGGGCGCATGCCTCTCGAGCCCGCCATCGCCCTCGTCCGACCCGAGCAGCTGGGTCCGAAGGCGCCCTACGCCTACGCCGCAGTGGCCGGTCCCGGTGAGTTCGTCTTCACCGCCGGCGCCTGCCCGCTGGACGCCGATGGCAAGACGGTCGCCGTCGGCGACGTCGCCGGACAGGCGCGCCAGGTGATGTCCAATCTCGTGACCGCACTGCACGCCGCCGGAGCGCAGCTGACCGACGTCGTCAAGACGACCGTCTACGTCGCCTCCTCCCGGCAGTCGGACCTGGGGACCGCCTGGGACGTGGTCCATGCGGCGTTCGGCGACCACGAGGCGCCCAGCACGTTGCTCGGGGTCACCGTGCTCGGCTATGACGACCAGCTGGTCGAGGTGGAAGCCATCGCGATCCGTCCGATGCCGACTGCACCGGCCGAGGTCCTCGACGCACCGGGGTCGATGTCGAAGCACGCGTTCGGCGGCACACTCGGCGCATGACACGTGACCAGGCGGAGTCCGACACTCCGGGCCGGATGGGCGGCTCACCCGAACGACCTGCGCGCTTCTTCGACGGTCCCGAGGAGTTTGGTGCCTGGCTGGCAATGCACCACGACAGCGAGACGTTGCTGTGGATGGGCTTGAAGAAGAAGGGCGTGGCAGATCGTGGCCTGACCTGGGAGCAAGCGGTCGTCGAGGCGCTGTGCTGGGGATGGATCGACTCGGTCGCGCAACGCATCGACGACGAGTCACGGCGGCAGCGCTGGACCCCTCGCAAGAGGGCGTCCCACTGGAGCCGGGTCAATCTCGACCTTGTCGAGAAGCTGCGCGTCGAGGGGCGGATGCAGCCGAGCGGGTTGGCGATCTGGGAGCAGCGCACTCGACCACGATCGACCCTGGGCCGGACTGCCGGACTCGTATGCCGAGGAGCTGGCTGCGTCGCCGGCGGCCACCGCCTTCTGGGAGGCTTCGACTGCGACCTACCGCAAGGTCTGCGCCGTCTGGGTCACGTCAGCCAAGCAAGACGTCACCCGCGCCCGCCGGATGACACAGCTGATCCAGTGCTGCGCCGAGGGCGAGCTCGTGCCGAACCAACGCTACGGCGACGTCCCGCGGTGGTTGGCGCGGGCCGCGGCTGCCGCGGCAGAAGCACGATGACGTAGTCAGGCGGCGAGCGTGTCCGCGTGAAGCTGCCGAGGAGTTCCGACAGCCACGGGTGGGCGGCACTGCTCCCGGTCTCTTGCCGGTGCCGCCGCGTCGCTGCAAACCTGGAGCCCCGTCCGGCCGGAGGCACTCATGGGCAAGCTGATCTACGCAGCCAACACCTCTCTCGACGGCTACCTCGAGGACGAGAACGGCGCCTTCGACTGGTCGGTACCCGACGACGAGGTGCACACGTTCTGGAACGAGCACGAACGGCACATCGGCACGTCGCTCTACGGCCGCCGCATGTACGAGACGATGCGCGTCTGGGAGCACGACGGCTGGTTGACGAACGAGCCAGCCGTCGTCCGCGAGTACGCGGGGATCTGGCGCGACGCCGACAAGGTCGTCTACTCCACCACGCTCGACGCCGTGTCGACGGCGCGGACGAGGATCGAGCGTCAGTTCGATCCCGAGGCGGTACGTCGGCTCAAGGAGGCGTCCGGCTCGGACCTGAGCGTCGGCGGCGCGACCCTCGGGGCCGAGGCGTTCCGGCACGGGCTCGTCGACGAGTGCGTGCTGCTTCTGTGCCCCGTGACCGTGGGCGGCGGCAAGCCGGCGCTGCCGCGGGGCGTGCGACTCGACCTGGAGCTGCTGGATCACCGACGGTTCGGCAACGGCGTGATCTACGTGCGCCACGCAGTACGAACCGTCACCTGACACCCGTCGGCGCCGCGCGTCCCTCGCCATGTCGTGGTGGCACGATGGCGCGATGGCGGCGTCAGCAGATCCCGGCGACGTGCGGTTCGTGGGCGTGTCACTGGACTGCGCCGACCCGGCAGAGCTGGCGGAGTTCTACCTCCGGCTGCTGGGAGGACGTCTGTTGTGGAGCCGCCCGGCCAGCGTGGGCGTGCAGGTCCCCGGGCTGCTGCTCGTCCCGCAGCGGGTGGAGGACTACCGTCCCCCGCAGTGGCCGGGCACCTCGATCGTCCACCTCGACCTGACGGCCGGCGACGACCTCGACGAGCCGGTGGAGCGCGCCGTGGCCCTGGGGGCCAGGCTGGCCGATCCGCAGCCGGACTCGCGGTGGAGGGTGCTCCTGGACCCGGCGGGCCACCCGTTCTGCATCACCACGGTGACACCGTCACCCGGAGCCGTCACGTTGTGACACGACGGCCCCGGCACCGCGGTTCGGCCCGGCTCACACCCGTTCGACGCTGTCGGCCTGTGGACCTCGATCGCTCTGACGCACCTTGTACCGGACCCGGTCGCCCTCCTCCAGCGCCTCGGCGCCCCGCACGACGGAGACGTGCACGAACAGGTCCGCGCCCCCGGCATCCGGTGTGATGAAGCCGAAGCCGCGCTGCGCGTCGTAGCGCGCCACCACGCCCTCGCCGCCGCGCACAGCGTCGCCGGGTGCCGCCGGGGGGCCCGACCGACCGCGTACCGGCGCCGCGGGGGCGTCCGAGCCGCCCACGAGCCGGATGCTGCGGGCCTGGAGCCCCTTCTCGCTGGTGCCGACGTCGTAGGTCACGCGATCGCCCTCGAACAGCTCGGTCACCCCGCCGGGCAGCGCCCGGACGTGGACGAAGAGGTCCTCGCCGCCCGTATCCGGTGTGACGAACCCGAAGCCCTTCTCCCCGTCGTACCAGGACACGGTGCCGTCCGCTCCGTCGGACGACCGCGGCCGCCCGGCGGCCTCCGCCCCGAGCGGCAGCAGGTGGTCCGCCTGCGGCCCCTTGTCCCCGTCGACCACCAGGAACGCCACCCGCTGCCCGTCCGAGATCACGCCGCCGCCCACGATGGCCGAGCTGTGCACGAAGATCTCCGCACCACCGCCGTCGGGCGTGACGAAGCCGTATCCCTTGCCCGGCTCGTACCAGGAGACCGTGCCGAGCACACCCAGGGGTGCGTCCGGCGCGTGGTCGCCCGTGACCCGGACACGGCGGGCCTGCGGGCCGCGGTCCCCCTCGCCCACCTCGAACTCGACGACCTGCCCCTCTCGGAGCGCCCTCGCCCCGTCGTCGCCGATGATCTCGGACGCGTGCACGAACAGGTCCTCAGCCTCGTCCCCGAGGGCGAGGAAGCCGAACCCCCGCTCGGCGTCGAACCAGCGGACAGTTCCCTGGGGCACGGTGGACTCCTCGTCGAAGCAAAAGGTTGCTGTCCCCCAGTCTCCCCCGACAGGAGCGCACTCGCGCGAACCCCTGGGCAGTGGCCCGGCGAATAGGGTCGGAGCTCCGGGTGGGAACGGGCAGGCGGGGGAAGCCGCGGGACGTGCCGGAGAGACGAGGGAGCACGGGTGGGCGAGCTCAGCGGGTTCGTGTCGTCGATCGCGGACCAGGTCCGTCGACCATGACCGGCGCCCGGATTCGCGTCGAGACCGCTGCGCCGGATCGCTGGTCCGACGTCGTCGCGGCGTTCGGCGGTCGCGCGGCCACCCCCGACTCCTGCTGGTGCCAACGATTTCGCACGCACGACCAGCCGAGCAATCGCGACGAGCTGCACCGGGAGATCGAGGCGGCCGACGTCCCCGTGGGGCTCGTCGCCTACGTCGACGGCCACCCGGCGGGATGGTCCCGGGTCGTGCCGCGCCTGACGCTCCCGGGGGTCGTGAGGAACCGGGCGGTGAAACGCCTTCTCGACGATGATCCGGCGGTCTGGTGGGTGACCTGCTTCGCGGTTCGCCGCGAGCACCGCCACGCAGGCGTCGGGACGGCTCTGCTGGTGGCCGCCGTCGAGCACGCCCGTCGGCACGGGGCGTCGGCCATCGAGGGTCACCCGGTCGACGTCCCCAGGCTCCGGGCCGCCACCGTCTCCGGCTCGGCGCTGTTCACCGGAACGCTCGCCATGTTCGAGGCGGCCGGCTTCCACGAGATCGGCCGCACCTACCCGAGTCGGCCGGTCATGCGATTGGAGCTCGTCGCCCAGCGACCCGTCCATGTGCACGGGGAGTGACGCCCAGGGCTGGCTGCCACGTAGCCGGCACGGACGCTCGACATGCCCGACGCGCGTAGGTCAGGCTCGTCGTGTGCGCAGGAAGCACGCGGAACGGCAGGGGGACACGTGAGCGAAACGACCGATGCGCTCGCCACGTTCGACTTCGCGGCGTTCTTCACCGCCGTCGACGACGCACGCCGGAGCCAGGGCCTGCACTGGCACGCGTTCGCCGACGAGCTGTGGGACCTGTCCGTGCAGCTCAATGCCGAACGCGACGACCACCCGCTCTGCGGCGGTGCGGTCTCCCGGCTCGGTGCGCGAGGCGAGACGTCGTGCCAGTACGCGCTCTACCTGCTGCGCTGGCTCGGCGACCCGCCCGAGGCGTTCCTCGTCGGCCCCGCTGTGGACGTCGGCGACACCCGGCTCCCGGAGCCGGGCCCCGACAGCCGACTCCGTTGGGACCTGGCCCAGCTCCACTCCGCGGTCGACGAACAGCGGCGGGAGCAAGGGCTCACCTGGGCGGCGCTGGCCGATCACATCGGCTGCACCCCCGCTCGGCTGACCGGGCTGCGGCGCGCGCGGATGGCCGACATGGCTCTCGCGATGCGGCTGACCCAGTGGCTGCGCAGACCGGCCGCCGACTTCATCCATCCGGCCAGCAGCCGGCACCGCGCCGACCTCCTCTGACCCGCCACGTCCCGCGGGTCAGGTGGCGCTCCGCGTACCGGCGGTGCCCCCACTCCTCATCGAGGACGACCCGCGGCCACGGCGGATGCCGCGCGATCTTGCCAGATTTACTCATCTGAGTAATATCGGGCCCATGGCCGCCGCAGCACGCGTCTACCGCAGAGCCGTCGATCGCCGACGGGAGATCGTCGACGCGACGATCGGCGCGCTCGCCGATCTCGGCTATGCCGGCGCGACCTTCGAGTCGATCCGGCAGAGGGCCGAGCTGAGCAGCACCCGGATGATCTCGTACCACTTCGCCGACAAGGCCGCGCTCATGGGCGCGGTCGTCGAGACCGTCGTCACCGACGCGGCGGCGGTGATGGTGCCGGCGATGGGACGTGAGGAGACCGTTCGGGGCAAGCTCGCGGCGTACATCCGCACGAACCTGCGCTACCTCGCCGACAACCGCGACGCTGCGCGTGCCGTGATCGAGGTGATCTCGAACGCTCCCCGACAGGACAGCTCGCTGCGGGAGGACACCTCGGCCCTGCTCCTCGCCCTGCTGCTGACCCAGGGGCAGGAGGCGGGCGAGCTCCGCGACTTCGACGCCGCCGTCGTCGCCCGATCCATCCGGGCGACGATCGATGCGTTCGCCACCCGGATGCCCGCGGGCCAGGCCGCCACCCACCGCGCCATCGACGAGATCGTCGCGCTCTACGACCGTGCCACCCGACCGGAAGGACGCCCGACATGACCATCGACACCACGAAGGACCCGCAGGTGACCGCCGCTCTGGGCACGGTCAGACGCCTCTGGCTCTCCTGCGCTGTCTTGTCCGTCGTCACGCTGGCGGTCGCCGGGCTGCTCGCGGCGATCGACCCGAAGGAGGTCAACTGGGTCGTCTGGTTGCGCGGGGGTGCCGTCGCGGTGGCCTGCTTCGTGCTCGTCGCCGTCACCGCTGCGGCGGCCCGCGGGAGCCGGACGGCCTACGTCCGCATGCGGTGGATCTCGCTCCTGGCACCCGTCGGGATCGTGGCCATCGTCCTGGCGCCCGACACGGGCTACCCCGTCTGGATGAAGATCGAGCAGGTCCTCCTGGGCGTGCTCGTCGTCCTCATCGCCGTGCAGCTCCACCGGGGCGCCGTGCGCCTGGCGTTCGCGCCCGAGCAGCGGGAGTCCTGACGACACTGTCGGTGCCGGCTGCTTTCCTCTGGGGACCACCGTTCGCATGGAACCGGAGCCCTCGTGAGCCACGACGCCGGCCGCCCGATGGATGAGGATCGATGGGGTGCCGACCTCTCGGTGGCCGTCGGACTCGGCTGCAACACCTTCGGCCGGACCACCGACGACGCCGCCTCCCGCCGGGTCCTGGACGCGTTCGCCGAAGCCGGCGGCGCCCTGGTCGACACGGCCGGCGACCTGCTCGATGGTCGCTCTTCTCACGACATCGATGGCCTAGCGTCGGATTCGATGCGCATGGTTCGTTGCACTGGTGAGAGGCAGCCGCACCAGGCAGCCGGGCGGAGGAGTCTGAGATGACGCGGTACCTGATCTCGTTCAACGACGGCGCGATGGACCACATCCCCGACGAGGACTGGCCCGACGTGGGCAAGGCCGCGCACGCGGTGGTCGAGGAGGCCGTGAACGCGGGCGTGTGGGTGTACGGCGCGGGACTGCAGAGGCAGCAGGCGAGCATCGTGGCGACGGACGGCACGGTCACCGACGGTCCCTACCCGGAGACCAAGGAGGTCGTCGGTGGGTTCGCGGTCGTCGACGTCGCCACGCGCGACGAGGCGCTGGCGTGGGCGGCCAAGATCGCCGTCGGCTGCCGCTGCGCGCAGGAGGTCCGGGAGCTCCTGCCCGACCAGGAGCAGGAGACGCTGCTCTTCAAGGCTCACGGGCTGCGGTGAGAACAGACCTCTACACCAGCTTGGGGAACGCGACCAGGAACGACGACGCCACGAGGAAGAGCACGACGGCGAGCCCGAGCAGGACGTCGCCGCCGCGCGTCGAGCGCATCCGGCCGGACATCGCCGCGAAGAACAGCACAGCGGCGAACGCCACGGTCAGCAGGGTGTAGTTGTCGCCGCGCTGGTTGTTGGTCAGTGCCTGCTGGAACTTCGCGTCGGCGCGGGCGTCGGCAGCCTTCGCCTGGGCGAGCTCCGGGATCGCGTACTCGGGCAGGTCGAACGGCGTGGCGGCAGCGTCGGGGTTCTGCAGCGGCTTCGACTCGACCCAGATCGGGAACGCCGTGCCAAGCGGCTCCGGGAACCGCTCGGACAGGAAGTCCGCGAGCTCCATGTCGTTCGCCGAGTACGCGGCGAGCCACTGCGAGAAGAGGGTCGCCTGCACGGTGATCTTGCGGTTCGCGACGCCCTCGAAGCGTGTGGCCTCGATGCGCTGCGTCGAGGCCTGGCTGAACGAGATCGACATGGCCCCGCCCCACTTGCTCGACTGGAACCCCACCCACGCGGTCAGGATCGTCGTCACGGAGAGCAGGACGACGACGGCGATCTCGCGCCAGTCCACGCCCGGGCTCTGCGCTGCCTCGTCGTCCATGAGCCGATCATGGCGCCCCGGAGCCCTCGTCCGCGCCCTGACGGTCGGCTGACCTTCCGGCGGGGCGCCCGAGCGCCAGGGTCATCGCGCCGGACGGAGCTCCTGGACGAACCGCCGCACCCGCTCCGCCATCGCTTGCGGCACCTCCGCGACGGCGAAGTGGCCCCCCTCGGGCAACCGCTCGAAGACCCGAAGGTCCCGGTAGAACCGCCGCGCCACCGACTCCGGGTTGTCGTGCTCGTGCCGCTGGACGAAGACGGCGGCGGGCACCTCGACCGGCGGGATCACGGCGTCTCCCCCGTCGAAGTACGACCGGAACGACGTCGCGACGGTCTGGGTCGCCCAGTACAGCGTGGCCTCGGTGAGTATCCGGTCCCGCGAGATGCGCCGCTCGACGCCCGCCGGGTCGCCCTGCGGGGTGTCGCTCCACTCGACCAGCTTCTCGGTCAGCCACGCGAGCAGGCCGGCCGGGGAGTCGTTCAGGCCGGCGGCGAGCGTGTCGGGTCGGGTGCCCTGGAGGTGGGCGTAGCCGGCCTGCTGGTACCAGCCGGCGGACATGCGCTCGTAGAAGGCCTTCTCGGTCGGGTCCGTCGTCGCCCCCTGCTCCTCCTGCGACAGGAAGTGCGCGTGGGTCACGACGATCCCGGCGACGGCATCGGGGTGCGACGCGGCGACGAGGTCGCTCACGTTGGCGGTCAGGTCCTCGCCGTAGGTCAGGTAGCGGGAGTAGCCGAGCACGTCCGTCATGAGCGCGTGCACCAGGTGGGCGAGCCTCTGCTCGGTCATCGCCCCGTCGAGCGGCGGCGAGAACGCGAACCCCGGCAGGCTCACGACGACCACGTCGAAGCCGGTCAGCAGGTCGGCGAAGTCCAGCTGCAGCGCGAACGTGTGCGGCCAGCCGTGCATCACCAGGAGGACGGGCGCGTCCGGTGCACCCGAACGCAGGTGCACGAAGTGCAGCGTGGTGCCGTCCACGTCGGCGAGGAACTGCGGGTGCTGGTTGAGCCAGGCCTCGCGAGCCCTCCAGTCGAACCTCTCCCACGAAGAAACCAGGTCCCTCAGGTACGACGCCGACATGCCGGAGGCCGGCCGCCGGGGCGAGTCGTCGAGGAAGCGCGTGCGCGACAGGCGGTCGTGCAGGTCGTCGAGGACCGGCTGCGGGACGTCGACGACGAACGGTCGGATGCTCATGCGCCCACGCTAGGAGCGCCCTCCGACATCCCGGCTCGCCGCCCCTCCTCCTCGTCGTCCGCCGAACCCGGGAGAGGATCGCGGTGTGTCCAGCGGCCACCTCATGCGCATCCACAGCCCCGAGTTCCAGGCGATGGCGGACAGGGTGCTGGAGGTCACCGCCCTCACCTCGCGCCTGAACGTCCTGCCGTTCGACGACGACGCGGGCAAGGCCGCGCTGCTCGAGCAGATCCTGGGTCGGCCGCTCCCCTCGAGGCTCACGATCTACCCGCCGTTCTACACGGATCACGGGCTGCACCTCGAGCTGGCCGAGAGAGTCTTCATCAACCAGGGCTGCACGTTCCTGGACTACGCCGGCATCCGCATCGCCGAGCGGGTCATGATCGGCCCGCAGGTCACGTTCATCACCGGCGGCCACCCCGTCGATCCCGCCGAGCGCACGCTGTACCTGACGGGCGCACCGATCGACGTCGCGGAGAACGTGTGGATCGGCGCCGGCGCGACGATCCTGCCCGGCGTGAGCATCGGGCGCGACGCGGTCATCGCCGCCGGCGCCGTCGTGGTCGACGACGTGCCCGCGGCGAGCCTGGTGTCCGGGCCGAAGGCGACCGTGCGCCGCAGCTGGTAGGACCCCGTCAGTCGTCGAAGACGTGCCAGCAGATGGCGCTCCGGCGTCGCTGGTCGTCGAGGACCAGCTCACGGACGGTCTCCGGGAGCCGCGCGCGCTGCCACTCACGCTCGGTCGCCCCGGCCGTGCCCGCCGCCCTGATCGCGTACGCGGCCGCGCCCAGGTCGTGGGCCGCGACGTGGGCCACCGCGACCGCCTGTCCCGCCGACAACGCCGCGAACTTCGCCGGGTCCGGCAGCCCGCGCGCCGCGGCGTTCGCCTGGAACGCGATCTGGTGCGCGACGCGCATCGGCACCTCGCCGCGGATCCACGCGTGGCCGAGGTCGAGTGCCTGCCGCGGGCGGCTGTCGTCCGGTCGCTCGGCCTCGAACAGGGGGAGCACGTGCTCGGCGCACGCCAGGGCCCAGCCGGCCAGCAGCCGGTGGTCCTCGTCCGTCAGCGTTCCGCCGCGCCGGATCGTGATGAGCCGGGGGTCGCGCTCTCTCGGAAGGATCGGCACGGCCACCTTCCTATCAGCCCGGGCCGCGGGGGCGGTCAGGCGCCGGGGTCGGAGAGCCTGGCCTGCAGTGCGGCGGCGATCTGGCCGGCGGCGACGATCTGCTCCGGGGTGAGGGCGTCGACGAACAGGTCGTGGACGGCGCGCAGGTGGGGCACCGACGCGCGACGGAACGTGCCGGCGCCGGCCTCGGTGAGCTGGATGCAGGCTCCCGGGCCGGCCTGCCGGGCGACCAACCCGCGCCGCTCCATGCGGCCGATGTGGTGGGAGAGCCGGCTGCGCTCCCAGCCGACCGCGTCGGCGAGCTCCGACGAGCGGAGCCGGCGGTCGGTGGCCTCGGTGAGCGCGAGGAGGACCGAGTAGTCGCCCGACGACAGCGACGACTCGGCCTGCAGACGCGCAGACAGCCGGGTGCGCAGCGCTTCGGTGGTCTCGACGAAGTCGCGCCAGATGCGCAGCTGGTCGGCGTCGGGTGTGGACCTCATGGCGGTCGCTCCTCGGGTTGACATGTCAATTCTGACGATGGATAGTTGATTCGTCAACTACTGATGCCTCAGACGGAGCAGCTCATGACCACCCTCCAGCTCGGACTCGACTCGTTCGGCGACCGCCCGCTCGGTCCGGACGGGGAGCTCGTCTCGCACGCCAGGTCGATCCGGCAGGTCGTGGAGGAGGCGGTCCTGGCGGACCAGGTCGGCGTCGACGTCATCGCGCTGGGCGAGCACCACCGCCCCGAGTACTCCGTGTCGTCCCCGGAGACCGTCCTCGCCGCGATCGCCGCCCGGACCTCCCGCCTGCGCCTCGCCTCCGGCGTGACCGTGCTGAGCTCCGACGACCCCGTGCGCGTGTTCCAGCGGTTCGCCACCCTCGACGCCCTGTCCGACGGCCGCGCCGAGGTCATCCTCGGGCGCGGCTCGTTCACCGAGTCCTTCCCGCTGTTCGGGTACGACCTGGCCGACTACGACGTCCTCTTCGAGGAGAAGATCGAGCTGTTCTCCCGGCTGCTCACCGAGCAGCCCGTGACGTGGTCCGGCACCACGCGCGCTCCGCTGACGGACGCCGACGTCTTCCCCAAGACGGAGTCCGGGCACCTGACCACCTGGGTCGGCGTCGGCGGATCTCCGCAGTCCGTCGTGCGGACCGCCCAGTACGGCCTGCCGCTCATGCTGGCGATCATCGGCGGCGATCCCCTGCGCTTCGCGCCGTACCTCGATCTCTACCGCCGCGCGGCTGCGCAGTTCGGCACCACCGCCCACCCTGTCGGCATGCACTCGCCCGGGTTCGTCGCCGACACCGACGAGGAGGCGGTCGAGGTCTTCTGGCCCCACTACCGCGTCCAGCGCGACCGCATCGGAGCGCTGCGCGGCTGGCCGCCGGTGCGCCGGGAGGAGTTCGACGCCGAGGTCGCCCACGGCTCGCTGTACGTGGGGTCGCCGCAGACCGTCGCGCGCAAGATCGCCGACGCCGTCACGGGCCTCGGGGTGGGCCGGTTCGACATGATCTACACCACCGGCGCCCAGCCGGCCGACGCCCGCCTGCGCAACGTCGAGCTCTACGGCACCAAGGTCATCCCGATGGTCCGCGACCTCGTGGCCGACGCGTGACGCCCGCGACCGTCGGCATCCTCGGAGCCGGGAAGGTCGGTACCGTGCTCGCCCGGCTCGCCGTCGCCGCCGGCTACCGCGTGCTGGTGGCGGGCTCGGGCGACCCCGCCAAGATCGCCCTGACCGTGGAGGTGCTCGTCCCCGGCGCTTCGGCCGTGACCGCTCGCGACGCCGTTGCCGCGGCCGATGTCGTGATCCTCGCGCTCCCGCTCGGCAAGTATCGCGAGATCCCCGTCGACGCCCTGTCGGGCAAGCTCGTCGTCGACGCCATGAACTACTGGTGGGAGATCGACGGCCTCCGCGACGACCTCACCGACCCCGCCACCACCACCAGCGAGCTCGTGCAGCAGCTCCTGCCCGGATCCCGGGTGGTCAAGGCGTTCAACCACATGGGGTACCACGACCTCGACGGCGAGGCCCGGCCCGCCGGGACGCCGGGGCGCAAGGCGATCGCGATCGCCGGCGACGACTCGCCCGCGACGGCGGCCGTCTCCGAGCTCGTCGACCGCCTGGGCTTCGACCCGGTCGTCGTCGGACCCCTGCGCGCCGGCGCGCGCCTCCAGCCGGGCAGCCCGGCGTTCGGCGCGAACGTCACCGCGTCCGCGCTCGCCACCCTGATCGACGCCGACCCCACGGAGAGCGTCGTCGCCTAGGTTCCGTCGCTGCATCGGCACCCGGCGACGGCGAGGTCAGGGCCTCGTGCCGCCGAGGGCGACGGTTCTAGGCTGCGGCAGGTGAGCGCGCCCACCTGGTCCGTGACGGACGTGCTCGCCGAGCGACCGGCCGTGCGGGTCAACCAGCTGGGCTACCTCGCCGGCCTCCCCATGCGGGCGACGCTCGTCTCGTCGAGCGCCGACCCCGTGCCGTTCCGCGTCGTGGGCGACGACGGACTCGAGGTCGGCGGCGGCGTCTCGCAGCCGTGGCACGTCCGGCCGGAGCCGACCTCGGGCCTCACCGTGCACGTCCTCGACCTGGCCGGCCTCCCGGCGGGCACGTTCCGCGTCCGGTGCGCCGACGGCGTCAGCCACCCCTTCCGGGTGGACGAGCGACTGTACGCCGGCCTGGCGGAGGACGCCCTCGGCTTCTTCTCGCTGATGCGATCGGGGACCGCGATCGACGTTCCCGGGTACGCCCGACCCGCGGGGCACCTGGGCGATGCCGCAGTGCCCGCGTGGACGGGACCCGAGGCGGAGCTGCTCTATCCCGGGTGGCACGACGACGGCACGTACGACGTGTCGGGGGGCTGGTACGACGCCGGCGACTACGGGAAGTACACGACCAGCGGCGCGCTCGCGGTGTGGCAGCTGCTCGGCACCCTCGATGTCCTGCCAGGTGGCTCCCGCCTACGCGACGACCTGCTCGCCGAGTGCCGCTGGCAGCTCGACTGGCTGCTCCGGATGCAGGTGCCGGACGGGCGGCCCCTGGCCGGCCTGGCCTTCCACCGCGTCCACGGCACGACCTGGTCGCCGCTGCCGGGCTGGCCGCACCTCGACCCGACCGTGCGGGTCCTGCACCGCCCGTCGACGAACGCCGCTCTGCACCTGGCCGCGGCTGCCGCGGCTGGTGCCCGGCGCTTCCGGTCCGTCGACGCCGGCTACGCGCAGCGGCTGGTCGCGGCGGCGCGGTCGGCCTACGACGCAGCCCGGCTCCACCCCGACCTCGTCGCCCCCGACGACCATGCGCGCCACGGCGGCGGCCCGTACAACGACGGCGACGTCGTCGACGACTTCTACTGGGCGGCCGCCGAGCTGTGGCTCGCCACCGGGGACCGGGCGTACGCGGAGCAGGTCCTCGCGTCTCCCGAGCATGCCGCGGACCCCTTCGACGACGCGGGCTTCGACTTCGACCGCGTCAGCGCCCCGGCCCGCCTCGGCCTGGCACAGCACGGCGGCCTCCTCGACGACCACGACCGGGTGGTCGACAGCGTGCGCCGGGGCGCCGACCGGCTGCTCGAGCTGCAGTCCCGCCAGCCGTGGGACCAGCCCTACGCGCCGGCGACGGGATGGGGCTGGGGCTCGAACGGCCGGCTCCTGAACAACCTGGTCGTGCTCGGCGTCGCCCAGCTGGTCACCGGCGCCGCCCGGTACCGGGATGCCGTCGCCTCCGGCATGGACTACCTGCTGGGCCGCAACGCGCTCGGACAGAGCTACGTCACCGGCTACGGCCAGGACGACAGCCACCGCCAGCGCACGCGGCTGTTCGGCCACGCCCTCGACCCGTCGATGCCCGGGCCGCCGCGGGGCGCGCTCGCGGGCGGCGCGAACTCCTGCCCGGCGCCGGACTTCCCCTACGACGCGCGGCTCGTCGGCCTCCCGCCGCAGCTGTGCTACCTGGACGAGCCGACGTCCGAGGTGACGAACGACGTGTGCATCCGTTGGAACGCACCGCTGGTCTGGGTGGCTGCGTACCTCGCGCACTGACTGCTGGTCCCGACGCGTGATGCCGCGGCGCTCGACCGCGACGGCCGCTAGGACCGCGGGCGCGGCCAGTCGAGCATCACGAACAGGTCGCGCTCGCCGGGCACGCCCTCGAGGATGGCCCGGGCCAGCGCCGGCTCGCCCGCCTGCTCGCACGACCACAGCTCGAAGTCGACGGCCTGCGACCAGGTCGGGGGCAGGAACCCCAGCACCGTGCTGCCGTCGAGGACCTTGACCACGGCGTGCTCGGTGCGGGCCAGCGAGACCGCGAACCCGCGCTCCGAACGGCCCGCGCGGCGGGGGGCGGCCTGCTCGAGGAACCCGCGGACGCGCACGGGCACGTGGCCGCCGCTCGCGGGCACGAGCCGGCCGGGCAGGCGGGTCGAGGACGAGGAGTCCATGCGCGGAAACTACTCCTGCCGACGATGTAGAGAAACGGCAGCGGGCTCCGTTCGACGAGTGAAGGTGCCAATCTGGGCACGACGAAGGAGGAGCATCATGGCCAAGTACCTGCTGATCGTGGACTTCCAGAGCGGTCCCGACGAGGCGCCCATGTCCGACTGGTCCGACCAGGAGGTCGCGGACCACCTGAACTACTACGGGCGCCTCAACCAGGAGCTGATCGCGAGCGGCGAGCTGGTCGGCGGGGAGATCCTCACCGGCCCGGACCTGGCCAAGGTCGTGCGGTCGGACGGCGCGACGACGGTGGTCACCGACGGCCCGTTCCAGGAGTTCAAGGAGTGGGTCGCCGGGTACCAGATCGTCGACGTGGAGACCGAGGAGCGCGCGGTCGAGATCGCCGGACTCGTGTCGGCGGTGCCGGGTCGTGGCGGCGTCCCCACGCAGCAGCCCATCCAGGTGCGTCGGATCATGGACGACGGACCCTCCGACGTCGAGGAGATGAACGCGTTCCTCGAGACGGCGAGCAACCCGCGCTGAACGTCCCGCGCGACGTCGAGGACCTGCTGCGCGAGCTGGCGCCGCAGGTCCTCGGCACGCTCGCGCGGAGGTGGGGCGACTTCGACGCGGCCGAGGACGCCGTCCAGGAGGCGCTGATCGTGGCCGCGCGGCACTGGTCGGAGCAGGGCGTCCCGGCGCAGCCGCGCGGCTGGCTGCTGCAGACGGCGTCACGACGGATGGTCGACCAGTGGCGCAGCGACGCGTCCCGACGAGACCGCGAGGTCCGCGTCGCCACGGAGCCGGCGGCCGGCGGGGGCATCGAGGAGGACGACACGCTGACCGTGCTCTTCCTCTGCTGCCACCCGGTCCTCACACCCGCATCGGCGATCGCGCTCACGCTCCGGGCGGTCGGCGGGCTGACCACGGCCGAGATCGCCCGCGCGTTCCTCGTGCCCGAGGCGACCATGGCGCAGCGCATCAGCCGCGCCAAGCAGCGGGTCGCCGGCGAGCGGTTCTCGATGCCTGCCCTCGACGAACGCCTGGCCCGGCTGCGCAGCGTGCTGCGGGTCCTCTACCTGATGTTCAACGAGGGCTACACGGGCAGCGCGGGCGAGGACCTCACCCGCGTCGACCTGTCGGACGAGGCGATCCGGATCGCGCGGCTGCTGCACGCGGCCGACGACGACGCCGAGGTCACCGGTCTGCTCGCGCTGATGCTGCTGACCGACGCCCGGCGGGCCGCCCGGACCGACGCCTCCGGCGGGCCCGTGACCCTGGCCGAGCAGGACCGGGGTCGATGGGACCGCGCGCGGATCACCGAGGGGACCGCGCTGCTCGACGGCGCGATCGGCCGGGGGGCGGTCGGCGAGTACCAGCTGCAGGCGGCGATCGCAGCGATCCACGACCAGGCCCGGACCGCCGACGCGACGGACTGGCCGCAGATCCTCGCGCTGTACGAGCTGCTCGAGCGGATGACCGGCAGCCCCGTGGTGACGCTCAACCGGGCGGTTGCGGCGGGGATGGTCCACGGGCCGGCCGCGGGGCTGGCGATCCTCGACGGCGTGGACGACTCGCTGCCTCGCGTCGACCAGCTGCGCGCGTACCTGCACGAGCTCGCGGGCGACACGGTCCGTGCCCTCGCGCACTACCGCCAGGCGGCCGGCCGTGCCACGAACGTGGCGGAGCGCCGCTACCTCGACGCGCAGGTGGCGCGGCTCACCGCCGCCGGCCCCGCCTGAGCCGCTACCTTCGTCTACCTGCTGCGGGTCGTCGGCCGAGACCTCCCGCCCTTCCAGCAGCTCGACGACGACCGGCTCTCCACGCTGCCCGGCGTGCAGCGCGCGGCGTCGACGCTGGTCATGAAGTCCGTCGTCGAGAACCGGCCGCTCCCCTTGTGAGCGCGTCAGCTGCACCCCCGCTCCTCATCGACTGACTCAATCGGGTCGCGGCCCGACCGGTGGGCCAACCGACTGCCCTTGCCTTCCTGGCGACGAGGAACGATAGTTATCTATCGTTAATCAATAGATGAATCGAGGTCTTCCGTGGGACGCCTCACCGTCCTCGCCCTCCGGGGCCTGATCGTGCTCATGTGCGCCGGGATGCTGTTCCTGCAGGTGATGCTCTTCCCGCTGCTCGGTATCGACATCGCCGAGGAGGCCCCTGACCTGGTGTTCCTGCGCTGGGCCGTCGTCGTCATCGGCATCCTCGGCGTGCTCACCGTCGAGGTCGCGCTCGTCTGTATCTGGCGGCTGCTCACCATGGTCAAGCGGGACACCGTGTTCAGCCCCGCGGCGTTCCGGTTCGTCGACGTCATCATCGGCTCCGCCGTCGCGGCGACCTTGCTCGCCGTCGCACTGTCCTTCGTCCTCGCCCCCGGGGAGGCCGTGCCGCCCGGCATGGTCATGGTCGTCGTGATCGCGGGCGTCGGCACGGCCGGCATCGCACTGCTCGTCCTCGTGCTGCGCGTGCTGCTGGCCAAGGCCGTCGCGCTGGACACCACGGCCTCCACGCTGCGCGCCGAGCTCGACGAGGTGATCTGATGCCGATCGTCGTCGACATCGACGTGATGCTGGCCCGCCGGAAGATGTCCGTCGGGGACCTGGCGGACCGCGTCGGCATCACGCCCGCCAACCTCGCCGTGCTGAAGAACGGCCGGGCCAAGGCCGTCCGGTTCACCACGCTCGAGGCGCTGTGCGAGGTGCTCGACTGCCAGCCCGGTGACCTGCTGCGGCACGAGCGCGCCGACGACGAGCCGGCGGCCTCGGACGCGGGCGGCGCCAGCTCCGCGGCCGCGGGGTCGTAGGGCGCTCCGCCACCCGGTCAGTCGGCGGAGCGATGCCGGCGTCCCGCGCGCGCACTCCGGCCGGCAGCATCGCGCGCGTGGCCAATTCGTTGGCCAGACGATGGGCGAACGCCGGTCACCGGGTGGCTTGCACCGCTACCGTCGGCGCGACAGAGCGGTGCGGTCTTCCGACGGAGGTCAGGCCATGCAGACGACGAGCGACCTCGACAGCGTCGGGACGACCGACCGGTGGCGCGACTGGGCCCGTCGCTGGGTGTCGGTCGGCGGGCTGCTGTGCGCCGTCGGCGTCGGCAACCTGGTCGCCGCGCTCAACTGGAACGCGATCACGAAGAGCATGGCCGGCTCGGAGGGGTCGTTCGTCCTCCAGGCGTCGGCCGCGAGCGACCGCTACGCGATCTGGGGCTTCGCGCTGCTGATCGTCGGCCAGCAGATGGTGACGCGTCGCGCGCTGGTGCAGCGCGGGCGCTGACCACCCGGGGCGGACCTCAGGCGGCCGACCGGTCCCTGGTCCAGCGCCAGATCAGCGTGATGATCAGCGCGCCGATGATCGAGCCGATGATGCCGCTGGGCCGCAGCTCCAGGCCGTCGCCGGCGAGGAGGCTGGCGAGCAGGCCGCCGACGAACGAGCCGACGAGGCCCGCGATGATCGCCATGGTCCAGTCGATGCCCTTGCGCCCCTTGCCGAGGATGAGCTGGGCGAGGGCGCCGATGAGCATCCCGAAGAGGATCAGGCCGAGGATGAGCATGAGGCGAGACTAGGGCACCGTGTCCGTTCTGCGGCGCTGATCCCGCTTGCGGATGTTCGGCCGCAAGGCACGGGTCGGGCGAGGCGCGGCCACCGCCGCCCGTGGAGTTGCGATACCTGGCGCGCCAGCGGCGCCGGGAGCCCTCCACGCTAACCTAAACGGTTCATCTCTCGCACGAGCCGTTCTCACGCTGGGCCGCCGGCGACACACTGCTCGATAACGTTGTCGATATCGATGACGACGTGACACGCGGTCACCTGCTCCCTGCTCTCGCATGCGGGCACCTGTCCGCATCCGTCCTGACCCGGAAGACGCACAAGGGAGTGCACGATGTCCGATAGTTTCGCCCAGACGCGTGGAGCGCCGATCCGGCAGCGGTCGCTGCGCGCCCTCGTCGGCGCCCTCGCCGCTGCCGCCCTGGTCGCCGGCGGGCTGGTCGCGGCCAGCGCCGCGAACGCCGCGGTGACCTCCAACCAGACCGGCACCGACAACGGCTTCTACTACTCGTTCTGGACCGACAGCCCCGGCACCGTCTCCATGGACCTCGGGTCCGGCGGGAGCTACTCCACCCGGTGGAGCAACACGGGGAACTTCGTCGCCGGCAAGGGCTGGAGCACCGGCGGGCGCAAGACCGTCAACTACTCCGGCACGTTCAACCCGTCGGGCAACGCCTACCTCGCGCTCTACGGCTGGACCACGAGCCCGCTGGTCGAGTACTACGTGGTCGACAGCTGGGGCACGTACCGACCCACCGGCACGTTCATGGGAACGGTCAGCAGCGACGGCGGCACGTACGACATCTACCGCACCCAGCGGGTCAACCAGCCCTCCATCCAGGGCACCGCGACGTTCTACCAGTACTGGAGCGTGCGGCAGGCGAAGAAGTCCGGCGGCGGCACCATCACGACGGGCAACCACTTCGACGCGTGGGCGTCCAAGGGCATGAACCTCGGCACCCACAACTACATGATCATGGCGACGGAGGGGTACCAGTCGAGCGGGAGCTCGAACATCACCGTCAGCGAGGGCACGGGCGGCGGCGGGACCACCACGCCTCCACCGACCGGCGGCGGATCGGGCAACGGTTGCACCGTCACCGCGACCCGTGGCGACGAGTGGTCCGACCGCTTCAACGTCACCTACGCCGTCAGCGGCAGCAGCGCGTGGACGGTGACGCTCGCCCTCAACGGCGGCCAGAGCGTCCAGAACAGCTGGAACGCGAACGTCGCCGGCAGCGGCTCGACCCGCACCGTCACACCGAACGGTGCCGGCAACACGTTCGGCGTGACGTTCTACAAGAACGGCAACGCGACGACGCCGTCGGCCACCTGCGCCGCCTCGGGAGGCGGGGGCACGACGACGCCTCCCCCGGCGGGCGGCGGCTCCTGCACCGTCACGGTCACGCGCGGTGAGGAGTGGTCCGACCGGTTCAACGTGACGTACGCCGTCAGCGGCGGCAGCGCGTGGACCGTGACGCTCACGCTGAACGGCGGCCAGAGCGTGCAGAGCAGCTGGAACGCCACGGTCAGCGGCAGCGGGTCCACCCGGACCGTCACGCCGAACGGGTCCGGCAACACCTTCGGCGTCACCTTCTACAAGAACGGGAGCAGCACGACGCCCGGTGCGACCTGCCGGACCTGAGCGGTGGGGGGTGCCGACGAGGGTCGGCACCCCCAGGTCGTCCGGCACCGCCTCTCGTCGGATGTATCTTGATGTCGAGATACTTTCCGGCCGGTGACGGAGGAGTGCCATGTGGGACCCGCGCCAGTACGCGCTGTTCGGGACGCACCGTGGCCGACCGTTCGCCGACCTCCTCGCGCGGGTCGAGGCGTCGGCACCCGCCCTCGTCGTGGATGTCGGGTGCGGTGACGGCCCCCTGACGCTCGGCCTGGCCGAGCGCTGGCCGGACGCGCGCGTCGTCGGCATCGACTCGTCCCGGCAGATGCTGGACGCCGCCCGCGGTCACGATGCCGATTGCCGGGTCGAATGGGTCGAGCAGCGGGCGCAGGACTGGGACCCGGCCGGCCTGGGTCGTCCGATCGACGTCCTGGTCTCCAACGCCGCGCTGCAGTGGGTCCCGGGCCACCGCGACCTGTTCCCGCGCTGGGTCGGCGCCCTCGCACCCGGCGGCTGGTTCGCGCTGCAGGTGCCGGACAACTACGACGCCCCGTCGCACCGGCTCATGCGGGAGGTCGCCGCGCGGCACGTCCGGGCGGCGGATCTGCTCCCCCCGCTCGAACGGGCGGCCGCGGTGGCGACGCCGGCGGAGTACCTCGGCGACCTCGCCGCGCTCGGGCTCGAGGCGGACGTGTGGCGGACCACCTACCTGCACGTGCTGGACCCCGCGGGCGCGCAGCGCTCGCCCGTGCTGGAGTGGGTCACGGGAACCGGGCTGCGGCCGGTCCTGGACGTGCTCACCGACGACCTCGAGCGAGCCGCGTTCCTCGACGACTACGTCGCCGAGCTCGACCGTGCCTACCCCCGACACCCGTGGGGCGTCGTGCTGGAGTTCTCCCGCATCTTCGCGGTCGGTCGTCGACAGCGGTGATCAGGGCTCGACCGTCGTCGTCGCGCTGAGCTGCTCGACGAGGCGCCAGCGCGAGGCGGTGCTCTCGGTGACCTGGAGCCCGGCCTCTCCCATCAGGAGCAGGGGCCGGCGGCGATGGTGCTCGCCGGCCTCGTCGGGGGTCACGCGGTCGAGCACGCGCTGGACGCCCCGCCCGAGCGCGGCGGACGACTCGACGTGGTCGGCCATGAGGAGCCGACCGCCGGGTCGGAGCACCCGCGCGAGCTCGCGCAGGACGGCGAGCTCGTCGTCCACGCAGCACATCGTGTAGGTGCAGACCACGGTGTCGAACGCGTCCGACGGCAGACCGAGGTCGGCGGCGTCGGCGCGGATCAGGCGGACCGGCTTGCCGATGCCGCGCGCGCGGTCGGCCGCGGCGTCGAGCATCGCCTGGCTGGCGTCGGTGAGCGTGAGGTCGTCCGCGCGGTGCGCGTAGTAGGGCAGGTTCGCGCCCGTGCCGACGGCGACCTCGAGCGTCGTGCCGATGACCCGGTCGGCGATCCAGCCGCGTGCCCGGGCTAGCAGCCGGCGCTCGACGAACGCGGTGGTGCGGTCGTACGTCGGTGCCTGCCGGTCCCAGTACGTCGCCTTCGTCGCCCCCATGGCGCTCCAGGCTGCCACCGCCGCCCGGTCGGGCACAGCCCCGGGGCTCAGGCGGGTTCGAGCAGGACGAGCGGGATCACCCGCGAGGTCCGCTCCTGGTACTCCGCGTAGTTCGCGAGCGCGGCCGTGACGCGGGGCCACAGCTCGGCGCGCTCGTCGGGAGTCGCCACCCGCGCCACCATCGGGGACGGCGGGCCGCCGGCGACCGCGACCCGCACGTGCGGGTCGTCGACCAGGTTGAGGTACCAGGCGGGGTGTCGGTCGTCGCCGCCCGCCGACGCGACGACCACGAGGGCCGGCCCGACCTGCACCGGCACCGTCAGCATCGACACCCGGGGCCTCCCCGACCGGCGCCCGACGGTGGTGAGCTCGATCGACGGCAGCCCGAGGAGCTCACCACCGAACCGGCCGCCGCTCACCCGGACGATCGCGCGATGCACGCCGCTCAAGGTCCGCATCACGACGGTGCTGGTCACCCCGCGACCGTACGCCGCGATGTCACCGGCCGGTGCCACGATGCCAGGGCAGGCCCACCGCCCCTCCCGAAGCGAGGTCCCCATGACCAGGTTCGTCGTCGACGCCGGTGCCGCGCTGCGACTGGCGGAGACGGGCACCACGATCCCCGCCGCCCACGTGCTCCTCGCCCCCACGCTGCTGCGGTCGCAGACGCTGTCGACGATGCACGAGGCGGTCCACCGCGGCGAGCTCACGGCCGCCGTGGCCCGCGACCGGGTGGCGCGCGTCGGTCGGCTGAAGATCCGGCTGCTCGGCGACAACGTGCTCCGGGGCGCGGCGTGGAAGGTCGCCGACAGCCTGGGCTGGGCGCCGACCTACGCGGCCGAGTACGTCGCCCTCACGCAGCTCCAAGGGGAGTACCTCGTGACGCTCGACGACGAGCTCGCACGGGCCGTCGAGGGCGTCGTGCGGACGGCGACCGTCGACGCGATCCTCGATCCGACGGGTTGATCACACTGGGCCCATCGGCCCGGATCCGGGCCGGCCGACGGTGGAAGAATGGTCGTGTCGGCGATCCCGACGCCCACGCCAGCACCCACCAGGAGCTCCCATGTCCGCCGCCACACCCGCCTACTCGTCGATCCGGCCGTCCAGGCGCTTCGCCGACGTGCTCGAGACCCTGCGCTGGGCGCCGGCCCCGCGCTGGGGCCACTCGGCGGCCGAGCACGGGCGGTACGTCGTGTACCTGGCGGGGAGCATGCTCGCGTGGACGCTGATCGGCGTCGGTGGCGCGGCCCTCCTCGGGCAGGCCCTGGGCTTCCTGGGCTGACCGCCGACCCGGCTCGGCGAGCCGACCGCCCGTGACGATCTCGCTCGACACCTGGTCGCCGGGCGTCGACCTCGTGGCCGTCGCCGCGACCGTCCGACCCTGACACCCTCCCCAGGCGGCGATCTGCACGCCATGCTGGCGAGGTGCAGAGTCAGGACGAGATCCGGCGGGTGGTCATCGTCGGGGGCAGCGTCGCGGGGATGCTCGCCGCCGCCGCGCTGGCCGGGCCCGACCGCGCGATCACCGTGCTCGAGCGCGACGCGCTGCCCGACCGCCCGGAGCCTCGCAAGGGCGTCCCGCAGGGCCGGCAGCCGCACGTGTTCCTCCACCGCGGGCTGCTCACCATCGAGGAGCTGCTGCCGGGGTTCGGCGCCGACCTGCGCGCCGCCGGCGCGGTCCCGCTCGACACGGGGCACCTCGCCTGGCTGGGCGAGTCCGGGTGGGCGCCGCGGGCCGAGCAGTACGGCATCGCGTCGGCGACCCGACCGCTGTTCGAGCACGTCCTGCGCCGTCGCGTCCGGGCGCTGCCGGGCGTCGAGGTGCGCGACCGGACAACCGTCGGCGGCCTGCGGCGCGGGTGGTCGGGAGGACCGCCCTGGTGGGTCGACACCGAGGGGGGCGACGCCGTGGCGGCCGACCTGGTGATCGACGCCTCCGGGCGGTCGTCGCGCCTCCCGCACTGGCTCCAGGCGCTCGGCGCCCCGGCCGCCCGCACGTCGCAGGTGGACGCCCGGGTCGGGTACGCGACGACCGAGGTCGACGTGCCGGCCGGCACCGTGGCCGCCGACGGCATCGTGCTGCTGCAGACGCCTGAGCGGTCCGGCGGTCTCGCGCTGCCCGTCGAGGGGGACCGCTGGCTCGTCTGCGCGGTCGGGTCCGGCGAGCGTCGTCCGGGGCGCGAGCGTGCGGCCTTCGTCGGAAGCCTCGCCGCCCTGCCCGACCCGGCGCTGGCCGACCTGGTGGCGACGTCCGACGGCGACGTCGCGGTGCACCGGCAGACCGGGAACGTCCGCCACCACTACGACCGGGTCTCGGGCTGGCCGGCGGGGCTGCTCGTCGTCGGCGACGCCCTCTGCTCGTTCAACCCCGTCTACGGCCAGGGCGTCACCGTCGCGGCGCTCGAGGCGCTCGCGCTGCGCGATGTCGCCGGCGGCCCGCTGCACACCCAGCGCCTGCTGCGTCGGTTCGCCCGCCTCGTCGACCTCCCGTGGCAGATCGCCACCAGCGAGGACCTGCGCTACCCCGCCGCCGGTGGCCGCGTACCCCGGTTCTCCGCGCTGTTCTCCCGGTGGACCCGCGAGCTCGGGCGGCTCGGTGCGCACGGCGACGTGGTCGCGCAGGCGTCCATGGCGCGCGTCTACCACCTGATGGGGTCGCCGCTGCTGCTCCTGCGGCCCACCCTGGTGGCGCGGTCGCTGCGGGCCCGGCGGCGCGGCTACGGGGAGCCGACCCCGCGGCCTCGGGTGCTCGTGACGGACTGACGCGGGCGGGTCATTCCGCGCCGAAACGCCCCCGCGCCTCGTGCGGGATCAGCGGCTTCTCGCCGCGGACCTTCAGCTGCTGCACCGCCCAGGAGTTGCCGTCCGGGTCGCTGAAGCCGAAGAACGTGCCGCCGTCGCGCTCGTCGAAGACGGTGATCTCCGAGGCCTCCACGCCGCGGGAGACCAGCTCGTCGCGCGCGGCCGCCGCGTCGGCGACCACCAGCTGCACGCCCTTGAGCGACCCCGGCGCCATCTCGGACTGCGACGGCAGGTTGCCGATGACGATCGAGCAGCCGGAGCCGCGCGGAGTCAGCTGGGCGACGTGCATGAACTCGTTCTCGGTCTCGTGGTCGAGGTCGAACCCGACCTGGTCGCGGTAGAACGCGATGGAGGCGGCGAGATCGCTCACCGGCACGACGACGACTTCGAGGGTCCAGTCCATGGGAGCTCCTGTGCTCGGGTCAGCGGATACCGCACCACTATGGCCCACCGCCCTGCACCGGGGGAGCCAGGGGCCACGGCATTGCGTTGTCGCCGTGCCGGTCCGAGGGACTACCGTCTCGCCCTTGTGAGCCGGATCCTCGACACCGTCGTCCCGCCGCGGCTGGGCTCCCGGTTCCGGTGGCTGCTGGCCTCGTCGTGGAGCTCGAACCTGGGCGACGGCATCGTCATCGCGGCCGGCCCGCTGCTCGTGGCGAGCAGGACGGAGGACGCGTTCCTCGTCGCTCTCGCCGCGCTGCTGCAGTGGTTGCCGCCCCTGCTGTTCGGCCTGTGGGCCGGCGCCCTGACGGACCGGCTGGACCGGCGGCGGCTCGTGATCCTGGTCGACTCGCTGCGGACCGTCGTGCTCGTGCTGCTGGCCGTCGCCGTGGCCACGGACGTCGCGACGATCGCGCTCGTGCTGGTCGCGATGTTCCTGCTGGGCACCGCCGAGACGTTCGCGGACAACGCGTCGAGCACGCTGGTGCCGATGCTGGTGCAGCGCGACGACCTGGCGCTGGCCAACAGCCGGATCCAGGCGGGGTTCGTGACCGTCAACCAGCTGATCGGGCCGCCCCTCGGCGCGCTCCTGTTCGCCGCCGGACAGGCGCTGCCGTTCGCGGCGGACGCCCTCCTGGTCGCCGCGGGGGCCGTCCTGGTCTCGCGGATCGCCCTGCCGCCGCACCGCAGCGAGCGGCCTGACACCCACATCCGCCACGACATCGCCGAGGGCGTCCGCTGGGTCCGGCACCACGCCGCCGTGCGGACGCTGGTCCTCACCATCCTCATCTTCAACGTGACGTTCGGGGCGGCGTGGTCCGTCCTGGTGCTCTACGCGCGCGAGCATCTCGGGCTCGGGGCGGTCGGCTTCGGGATCATCACCACCGTGGGCGCCCTCGGCGGCCTCGTCGGCACCGTGTCCTACGGGTGGATCACGCGGCGGGTCAGCCTGGCGAACCTCATGCGGATCGGGCTCATCATCGAGACGCTCACCCACCTGGCGCTGGCGCTGACGACGACGGCGTGGTTCGCGCTGATCGTGTTCTTCGTGTTCGGCGCGCACGCCTTCGTGTGGGGGACGACGTCGGTGACGATCCGCCAGCGGGCCGTGCCGACGGAGCTGCAGGGGCGGGTGGGCAGCGTCAACCTCGTCGGCGTGTTCGGCGGGCTCGTGGTCGGGGCGGCGATCGGTGGCGCGCTCGCGCAGCGCTACGGCGTGACCGCGCCCTTCTGGTTCGCCTTCGTGGGGTCCGCGATCTTCGTCGTGCTCATCTGGCACCAGCTCCGGCACGTCGCGCACACCGACGAGCAGGACGCGCCCGAACCGGCCTGAGGGCGGTCAGTCGGGGATCGGCACCAGGCGGGCGCCGACGACACCCGCCCGCTCGAGCTCCTCGACGAGGATCGTCATCATGGTCCGCGCCGCCTCGGGGTAGCCGGCACCCTGGGTGTCGATGGAGTAGCCGAGGCCGGTGCCGTCGTCCTCGACCGGGCTCACGTACGCCACGATCAGGGTCTCGACGACCTCGGGGTCCTCCGCCTCTGCCCAGGGATGCTCCACACCGTCGCCATCGACGAGGAAGAACCGCGCCGCGGCCGCCTCCAGGCCCGCCCGGACGGCCGCCGGATCGCCGCCGACCACGTCGACGTCGTTGTCGAGCATCGGCGTCCAGCCCCCGTCGGTGCTCCACGGGGCGAACAGCGCGGGGTCCGCGGTGACGGCGCCCTCGCCGAACTGTGCCGTGACGGCCGCGCCCCATCTGGCGGCGATCCGCGCGAGGTCCTCGGGTTCGAGCAGGTACTCCATGGCGTAGTAGGCGGCGGCGTACGCGTCGGCCCAGCGTGCGTCGACGGCCACGGCGGTCGGAGACGGGGTGGCCTTCGGGTCGGCGGCCTCCGAGGCGGCGGGTGCGGCGGGGGCGGCGGGTGCGGCGGGTGCGGCGGCCGTCGGCTGGACGGGCGTGGCGGTCAGGTACTCGCCGGACTGGCATGCCGAGAGCACCAGCACTCCGGTCACCGCGTACACGGTCCACGCTGCTCGCACTGGGCTCCTTCGATCGGTGGCCGCCACCACCGCATCGGCATCCGCCGCCCGGCTCGTGAGTGCGCCGCCGCGGAGAGGCATTTGACGTCTGCATCGAGATTCATCAATATAGGCAGCGTGACCTCGACCATCGCGATGAGCGCGCCCGCCGCGCACGACGTGGCGCGGGCGCTCAAGGCGCTGGCCGACCCGCTGCGGTTGCGGGCGCTCTCGCTGATCGCCGCGAGCCCGTCCGGCGAGGCGTGCGTCCTCGACATCAGCGAGCTCACGAACGTGTCGCAGCCGACCGTGTCGCACCACCTCAAGGTGCTCCGGGACGCCGGCCTGGTCACGGCCGAGCGGCGCGGGACCTGGGTCTGGTACCGGATCGCCCCCGACCACCGGGTCGCGGTGCGCGCGGTGCTGGAGGGGTTCGCCGCGGTCGACTCCCGGCCGCCCCAGCCGCAGCCCGACCTCGACCACGACCTCGACGCCGTCGCGGCCGCGCTCGCCCCCCGCTACCCCACGCTCGACCCGGCGCGCGTGCGGGACGTCGTCCGCGACTCGTCCACCGCGCTCGCGCGGACCGCCGGGGTCGGTGCCCAGCTCGTCGGGCTGACGGACCGGTTCGCGCGGCAGCGGCTCGACGACCTGGCCCGCATCGAGGGCGGATCGACCGTGCCGCGGGTGCTGTTCGTCTGCGTCGCGAACGCGGGCCGCTCGCAGCTGGCCGCCGCCCTGCTGCAGCACTACGCCGGCACCACCGTCCTGGCGCGCTCGGCGGGGTCGCGGCCCGCGGCAGCCATCCACACCCACGTCCGCCCGGAGCTCGAGGCCCTGGGTGCCGACGGGTTCCCGAAGCCGCTGACCGACGACGCGGTCCGTGCCGCCGACGTCGTCGTGACCATGGGCTGCGGCGACGTCTGCCCGGTCTACCCCGGCATCCGCTACGAGGACTGGGCCGTCGGCGACCCGGCCCTCGCGTCCCCCGCAGGCGTCGAGGCCATCCGCGCCGACATCGACGCCCGCGTCCGCCGCCTGCTCGCCTCGCTCGACACCCCTGGAGAGTCATGACCACGCCCAGCGTCCTGTTCGTCTGCGTCCACAACGCGGGCCGGTCCCAGATGGCGGCGGGCTTCCTCACCGCCCTGTCCGGCGGCGCGGTCGAGGTCCGGTCGGCCGGGTCGATGCCGGCCGACCGGGTCAACGCCGTCGCGGTCGACGCCATGGCCGAGGTCGGGATCGACATCCGCGCCGAGCAGCCCAAGGTCCTCACGACGGAGGCCGTGCAGGCGTCGGACGTCGTCGTGACGATGGGCTGCGGCGACGCGTGCCCGTACTTCCCGGGCAAGCGGTACGAGGACTGGGTGCTCGAGGACCCCGCCGGTCAGGGGATCGAGTCGGTGCGTCCGATCCGCGACGAGATCCGCGGGCGGATCCTCACGCTCCTCGACGAGCTGGGCGTCCAGGCCGTCGGCGCGTGACCGCGCTCGTCCGGCGGCTCGGGGTCACCGACGCCGTCGTCATCGGGCTGGGCGCGATGCTCGGCGCCGGGGTCTTCGCGGCGTTCGCGCCGGCTGCGCAGGCCGCCGGGTCGGGTCTGCTCATCGGGCTCGGCATCGCCGCGGTGGTGGCGTTCTGCAACGCCACGTCGTCCGCGCGGCTGGCGGCCGTCCACCCGGCGTCCGGCGGGACCTACGTCTACGCGCGTCGTCGCCTCGGCCCGTTCTGGGGGTTCCAGGCCGGGTGGTCGTTCGTCGTCGGCAAGACCGCGAGCTGTGCGGCGATGGCGCTGACGTTCGCGTCCTACGCCGCGCCGGGGCACGAGCGGCTGGTCGGCATCCTCGCGGTCGTCGCACTCACCGCCCTGAACTACCGCGGCGTGCAGAAGTCGGCCCTGGTCACACGCGTGATCGTCGCGCTCACGCTGGTCACTCTGGCGGTCGTCGTCGTGGCCGCCCTGGCCGGCGGCACCGCGAGCACCGCCCGGCTGAGCCCGTTCCCCGGCGGCGACCTGCGCGGCATCCTGCAGTCCGCGGGGCTGCTGTTCTTCGCGTTCGCCGGCTACGCGCGGATCGCGACGCTCGGCGAGGAGGTGGTGGACCCGCGCCGCACCATCCCGCGGGCCATCCCGGTCGCGCTCGGCATCGTGCTGGTCGTGTACGTCGTCGTCGGGGTCAGCGCCCTGCTGGCGGTCGGCGCCGACGGGCTCGCGGCGACCACCGCGCCGCTGCGCGCGGTGGTCGAGGCCGGGTCGCTCGCCGCGCTGAGCCCGGTCGTGCAGGTCGGCGCGGCGGTCGCCTCGCTCGGCGCGCTGCTGGCCCTGATCCTCGGGGTGTCGCGCACGACGCTCGCCATGGCGCGGGAACGCGAGCTCCCGCCGTTCCTCGCGGCGATCCATCCCCGGCACGCCGTGCCGTACCGCGCCGAGCTCGCGGTGGCGGCCGTCGTGGTCGTCCTCGTCGCCACCCTCGACGTGCGCGGCGCGATCGGCTTCTCGTCGTTCGGCGTGCTGACGTACTACGCGCTCACCAACGCGAGCGCGCTGCGCCTGGCTCCCGACGAGGGCCGCCCGCCGCGCTGGGTCGCGGTGCTCGGGCTGGCCGGGTGCGTGGTGCTCGCGGTGACCCTGCCGCTCGCCTCCGTGCTCGGTGGCGCGGCCGTGGCGCTGGTCGGGGCGGGCGCGTGGGCGCTGCGCCGGGGACGCGATCGCGCCCACGCGGAATGAGCGCGGTCGCGTCCGGTCAGGCGGTGGCGCAGCAGATCGCCGACGGCGCCGCCTGGCGACGAGGGACGGCGCGCCTGATCCGGACGAGCAACCCGGGACCCGGGCGTCGCGGGGCAGGCGCCCCTGCGCGCTCGCGGAGGGCGAGCCGGCGGCGCAGGTCGGCCTCGAGCTCCCTCTCGCGCTCCTGGTGAAGCAGGGCGAACAGCTCGGGGTGCATGACTACTCCTCGGTGGACGGCTTGCGGGCGCGGACGACGGCACCGTGCATGCCGTCCGCGACCTGGTGGGTGAAGGTGACCTCGGTGTCCGTGAAGCCCGCGGCCGCGAGGCCGTCGAGGTACTCGGTGCGCGACAGCGCCCCGGCGATGCAGCCGACGTACGACCCGCGCTCGGCGCGCTCCTGCGGCGTGAGGTGGTCCTCGGCGACGACGTCCGAGATGCCGACGCGGCCGCCGGGGACGAGCACGCGGTACGCCTCGGTCAGCACCGCCTGCTTGTCGGTGGACAGGTTGACCACGCAGTTGGAGATGACGACGTCGACCACGGCGTCGTCCAGCGGCAGGTCCTCGATGGTCCCCTTGCGGAACTCGACGTTGGTGGCGCCCGCCCGGCCGGCGTTCGCGCGGGCCAGGTCGAGCATCTCGTCCGTCATGTCGACCCCGTAGGCGAAGCCCGTCGGACCGACGCGACGAGCCGAGAGCAGGACGTCGATCCCGCCGCCCGAGCCCAGGTCGAGCACGCGCTCACCGGCGCGCAGCTCCGCCACGGCGAGCGGGTTGCCGCACCCGAGCGACGCGGCGAGCGCCTCGGGCGGGAGGCTCACCGCGTCCTGCGCGTCGTAGAGGCCCGCCCCGAACCGCTCGTCGACCTCGACCGAGCCCGGCGCGCAGCTCCCTGCGCTGCAGCACCCGTCCGCCTGCACCGCGGCCAGCGCGTACCGCTGCCGCACCTGCTCCCGCACGTCGTCCATCTCGTCCGCCTCCTCAGGCATCGACAACCATCGATATGTACCGTGCCCGAGACATCGACATGTGTCAATGTCTGAGGCAGGATGGGTCCCATGGCTCTCGACCTGCTGCCCCTTGCCTCCGCCGCGCCCGCCGCTTGCTGCACACCGCGCACCCGGGACGCGATCTCGGAGCGGGCCGCCGCGGACCTCTCCCAGGTTCTCAAGGCGCTCGCCGACCCGGCGCGGCTGCGGCTGCTGTCGCTGATCGCCGCGCACGACGGGTCCGAGGCCTGCGTGTGCGACCTGACCGACCCGGTGGGCCTGAGCCAGCCGACCGTGTCGCACCACCTCAAGGTGCTGGTCGACGCCGGGCTGATCACGCGCGACAAGCGCGGGGTCTGGGCCTACTACGCGGTCGTGCCGGGCGCGCTCGAGGCCGTCACCCATCAGCTGGGGACGCACCTGACGGCCGGAGCCGACGCATGAGCGTCGAGATCGTCCCGATGACCCCGGCGCACTGGCCCGCGGTCGAGCGCATCTACGCGGCGGGCATCGCGACCGGGCACGCGACCTTCGAGTCGGCGCCGCCCTCCTGGGACGCCTTCGACGCCGGCCGGCTGCCCGACCACCGGCTGGTCGCCCTGGACCTCGACGGCGCGGTGGTCGGCTGGGCCGCGGCCTCGTCGGTCTCCGACCGCTGCGCCTACGCCGGGGTGATCGAGCACTCGGTGTACGTCGACCCGGCCGCCCAGCACCGCGGCATCGGCCGCGCGCTCCTGCAGGCCCTCCTCGACGGCGCCCGGGAGAAGGGCGTGTGGACGGTGCAGTCCGGGATCTTCCCCGAGAACGAGAGCAGCCTCGCGGTCCACGCGGCTGCCGGCTTCCGCGTGGTGGGCACACGGGAGCGGCTGGGGCGGATGACGTACGGGCCGCGCGCCGACCAGTGGCGGGACGTCGTCCTCGTCGAGAAGCGCCTCTGACCTAGCGGTGGTGCGGCGGCACCGGGTACAGGGTGTGCTCCGTGTGCTGCAGCACGTTGGTGACCAGGGCGGACACGTGCTCGTTCGCCTGCGAGTAGTAGATCGTCGTGCCCTCTCGACGTGCGGTGACCAGGCGCCCCGCGCGCAGCTTCGCCAGGTGCTGCGAGACCGCGGGGGTGGGCCGGTCGAGGGCCTCGGCGAGCGCGCTCACCGACATCTCGGTGCCGTCCAGCATCGCGAGCACCGCCAGGCGCGTGCGGTCCGCGAGCAGGCGGAGGATGTCGACCGCGTGGTCGAGGTCGGCGTCGGCGGGGGTCGTGGCCATCGTGGTCATGATCGCAGGCTCACCACCCGCGCGGGCCAGAGCGCCACCGCGGCGATCGTGCCTGCCGTCGCGACGACCGCCAGGACCACGGCGGCGAGCGGGAGGCCGACCGCGCCGAGCCAGCCCGCCAGCGGGTAGGTGACCAGCCAGCACGCGTGCGAGAGCGAGAACTGCGCGGCGAACGCGGCGGGCAGGTCGTCGGCGGGGACCTCCCGGCGCACGAGGCGCCCGACCGGGGTCTCGACGGCGGCCCAGCCGAGCCCGACCAGCACCCACAGGACGCACACGGCCGCCAGGTGGTGCAGCGCGAGCGGGGCGGCGGCGGTCGCGAGGCAGAGCACGACCGCTCCGCCGAGCATGACCGGGCGCTCCGGGAGCCGACGGAGCACGCGCGGGAGCGACAGCGCGGCGGCCATCGAGCCGAGACCGTTGGCGGCGAGCACCAGGGCGACGACCCCGTCCCCCAGCCCGAGCACCCCGCGGACGATGACCACGGTCTGCACCAGGACGAACGCGCCGGCCGCCGCGACGACGAGGTTGAGCGCGAGGATCGGGCGGAGCGCGGGCGTGCGGACGAGGATGTCGGCACCCCGGCGCACCCTCGCGCGGAACGGTGCGGTGGACGGCGCGGGACCGCGCGGCAGGACGACCGAGCTCACCAGCAGCGCGGAGCCGGCGAACCCGGCCGCCGTCCCGACGAACAGCGCGTCCGCCGGCACGACGAGCAGCAGCGCGGCCGCGAGCACGGGCGACAGGACGGCCTCGAGGTCGTAGGCCAGGCGGGACAAGGAGAGGGCCGCGGTGTAGTCGCCCTCGTCGGGCAGGACCTGCGGGATCACCGACTGGAAGGTCGGCGTGAACGTCGCCGACGCCGCCTGCAGGACGAAGATCAGGGCGAACACCTGCCAGACCTCACCGACGAACGGCAGGGCGAGCGCCACCGCGAGGCGCAGGAGGTCCGAGCCGATCATCACCGCGCGCCGGGGAGCCCGGGCGACGACGACGGCGGCGACCGGCGCGACGACGACGTACGCGAGCATCTTGATCGCGAACGCCGTCCCCAGCACGGCGCCGGCGTCGGCGCCCGCGAGGTCGTACGCGAGCAGGCCGAGGGCGACCGTCGCCAGGCCGGTCCCCGCGAGCGCGACCACCTGGGCGCCGAACAGGCGTCGGTAGACCGGGTGGGCGAGGGCGGCGAGCATCCATCCATTATTGCGTAGATACGCAATAAATCGATCGGTTCAGGGAACGCTGTACTCTCGCTCTCATGGAGACGGTCACGCTCACGCACACGGCCGCGCTCGCGCGCCTCGGGCACGCGCTGTCCGACGAGACCCGGACCCGGGTCCTGCTCGCGCTGCGCGAGGCACCCGCCTACCCGTCGGACCTCGCGGACGCGCTCGGCGTCTCGCGCCAGGTCATGTCCAACCAGCTCGCCTGCCTGCGCGGCTGCGGCCTGGTCGAGGCGATCCCCGACGGCCGGCGCACCTGGTACCGGCTCGCCGACCCCCACCTGGCGCCGGCGCTCGACGACCTGCTGCGCCTCGTCGTCGCGGTCGACCCGACCTGCTGCGGCACGGACGGGTGCACGTGCTCGTGACCCGTCGCGCGGTCCTCCAACGACGTATCCGCTGGGTCGTCGCACTGACGATCACCTACAACGTGGTCGAGGGCGTCGTCGCACTCGCGGCCGGGCGGGTCGCCTCGTCGGCGGCGTTGATCGCCTTCGGGCTCGACTCGGTGGTCGAGGTGCTGTCCGCGGCCGCCGTCGCCTGGCAGTTCGCCGCGCCCGACCCCGAGACCCGGGAGCGCACCGCGCTGCGGCTCATCGCCGTGTCGTTCTTCGGCCTCGCGCTGGTCGTGACGGTCGACGCCGCGCGGACCCTGCTCGGGCAGTCGTCACCGGAGCACTCGACCGTGGGCATCGCGCTGGCCGCCGTCAGCCTCGTCGTGATGCCGGTCCTCTCGTGGTTCGAGCGCCGCACGGGGCGCGAGCTCGGCTCGTCGTCCGCCGTGGCCGACTCGAAGCAGACCCTGATCTGCGCCTACCTGTCCGCGGTGCTGCTGGTCGGGCTGGTGCTCAACAGCACGCTCGGCTGGGCGTGGGCCGACCCGCTCGCCGCTCTGGTGATCGCGGGGTTCGCGGTGCACGAGGGCCTCGAGGCGTGGCGCGGGGACGCCTGCCCGACGCCCGTCAGCGCCTTGCTGGTGGCCGACGACGACTAGTCCGAGGCGAACTCGACGATCCGCTTGATCGTCTCCTCGTCGCGCAGGATCCGCCTGTGCCCGAGGCCCTCGCTGACCACCAGCTCCGCACCGGGCCACGCGCGCGCGATCCGGGCGCCGTCCGCGTGGTCGGCCTCCTTGTCGTCTCGGTCGCTCAGGATCAGCGCGGCGGGCAGAGGTCGACCGGCGTTCGCCGCCCGGACCGGGATGTCGAGGTCGGCCAGCCGACGGCCGGCGAGGGCCTCCATCCGGACGACGAACCGGTGCCGGGTCCGCTCGCTGAAGCCCAGGGTGTGGGCGAAGCCGACGGTGTACGTGCTCGGGTCCGCCAGCGGCGTCACCAGCACGAGCCGCTGCGTCGCCGTGCCGTCCAGCACGGCGAGCGCGCTGGCCGCCGCACCCATCGAGTGCCCGACGACGGCATGCGCCGGACCCTGCGCGGCGATCACCGTGTCCAGGGCGGACATCATCTCGGGCAGGGTCGTCCGCCGACGCCCGAGATCGCCCGCGCCCGAGTCGCCCTGGGCGGGGGCGTCGTAGGCCACCACCCTCAGCCCGGCCGCGACCAGGGGCTCGACCAGCGAGGCGAGCTGGCCGCGGTGACCACCCCAGCCGTGCACCAGGTAGACGGCGGGGCCGTCGCCCCACGTCTGGCCGACGATCGGGCCCACCCGGAACGCCGTGCCGCCCGGGATCGTCGGCCGGTGCGTCGCGCGGGCCGGCCGGCACCACAACCGCAGGGCGCCGCGGGCCACGAGCTCCGGCGCGACCCGGTCGAGCGCGCCGACCGCGGAGCTGACCAGCGGGGGGATCGGGGGCAGTTGCGTACGAACGGTCGTGCTTTTTTCGGTCGACGGGGAGGTCATGGCGTGCTCCTTCGGGGGTCAGTCGGTGCGGAGGAGCGACTGCATGAGCCGCTCGAAGGCGAACCGCGTGCGGGACTCGGAGGCCGGGTCGCGCAGCAGCCGGAACGCGTGGAAGTGGGCGAGCAGCAGGCCGTGCATGTCGTGGGCGAACTGCTCCGGCGCGAGGTCCTCGCGGAACGCCCCGTCCTTCGCGCCGGACCGGTACACCTGCGCGAGCGTGTCCTGCAGGTCC
This sequence comes from Cellulomonas sp. P4_D11, assembly GCF_056401915.1. Classification (NCBI taxonomy): domain Bacteria; kingdom Bacillati; phylum Actinomycetota; class Actinomycetes; order Micrococcales; family Cellulomonadaceae; genus Cellulomonas; species Cellulomonas sp. P4_D11. Next base: position 50,078 of record NZ_JBFUIK010000005.1, read on the forward strand.
CAGTGGTCCCGCACGAGCTGGTCGCGCACCGGTCCGGGCTGATCGTCGAACTCGGTGGCCGCCGACACGAACAGGCAGCCCGCGGCGCCCGACGACGAGGTGGTCAGCCAGCGTTCGAACAGCACCCGGACCCGCGGCTCGCCGCGCGGTGCCCCAAGAGCCGGCCGGATCACCTGGTCGACGAAGTCCTCCCGCGCGCGGGCCAGCACCGCGAGCTGCAGCGCCTCCTTGGAACGGAAGTGGGCGTACAGGCCGCTCTTCGACAGGTCGGTCGCCGAGGCGAGCGTGCCGATGGTCAACCCGGAGACACCGAGGCGCCCGGCGATCTCGACCGCCTGGTCGATCACCGCCTGCCGCGTCGCCTCACCCTTGGACATACGACATGAATAGCACGACCGTGCGTCAGAGCGCCATCAGCCCGACGCCCAGGGCGGCGGCGCCGAGGCAGAGCAGCACAGATCCCACGGCGTTCACGGTCGCGCGGCGCACCTCCCCCGCCTGAATCAGCCGGACCGTCTCCACCATGGCGGTCGAGAACGTGGTGTACCCGCCGCAGAACCCCGTCGCGGCGATCGCCAGCCACGTGGGACCGAGCCCGTGGTAGAGGTGCGCGCCGTTCAGCAGGCCGATGAGGAAGGACCCCGAGACGTTGACCACGAGCGTGGCCACCGGGAACGCGCGGGTCCACCGGCTGCGCACGGAGCCGTCGACGACGAACCGCGTCGCGGCGCCGATGCCGCCGAGCACGGCGATGAGCAGGACGGTCATCGCGCCTGCCGCCACGTGTGGTGCCGGGCCGCGAGCGCGATCCCCGCGACGCACGCGAGCAGCCCGAGGACCACGCTGAGGGCGCCGTAGACCAGCGACATCGTCACCTGGCCGGCGGCGATCAGGCGCTCCATCTCGAGGGCGAGGCTGCTGAACGTGGTGAAGCCGCCGAGCACGCCGGTCCCCGCCCCGAGCCGCACGAGCCGCCCGCGTCGCGACTCCGACCCGCGCCGCAGCAGCGCCTCGAGCAGGGCGCCCAGCAGGAACGAGCCGAGCACGTTCTCGACGAACGTCGCGGTCGGCCAGCCCGAGGCCGACGTGCCGACGGCCTCGGTCAGCGCCCACCGCGCGGTCGTGCCCAGCGCACCGCCGAGCGCGACGACCGCGACCAGCCTCGGGTCGAGGTGAGGCGGTCGGGTCACCGAGACGGCTCCTCGGGTGTCAACGGCACGATCGTGACCGGCAGGGGCTGCGTGTGCGCGAGGTGCCCGGCGGTCGACCCGCCGATGAGGTGGTTCATCCAGCCGCCGAGCCCCGGGCGCCGGCTGCCGATCACGATCATCGTCGCGCCGACCTCCTGGGCCACCCGCGCCAGCGCGCGGGACGCCTCGCCCACGGTGTAGACGAACCGCCACGGCAGCTCGACGCCCTCCAGGTGGCTCGCGACCTGCGCCGCCGTCGCGGTCTCGGCCACGCCGTCGCCCTCCTGGCTGTCGGCGTGGTCCGGGTCCAGCGGGGTGGTGACCAGCGTGCCGTCGGGCTCCTGGGCGACGAAGGTCCGCGCGGGGTCGGACCAGACGCAGACGAGCCCGGCGCCCAGCGACCGGGCGAGGCTCGCGGCCTGGTGGACGACCGCCGGGGACTGGTGCGGGAGCACGCCCACGACGACCGTCGGGGCGCCCGGCACCGGCGTCCCGTGCCACGGGTGCGGTGCGGAGCGGGTCACCCGCCGAGGCTACGCGGGAACAGGGCGACCGACGCGGAGGTTGCGGTGACCCATGACCACCATCGGATTCATCGGCGCCGGACACATCGGCGGCACCCTCGCCCAGCTCGCGATCGAGAACGGCTACGACGTCGTCGTCAGCAACTCCCGCGGGCCGGAGACTCTCACAGACCTGGTGCAGCAGCTGGGCGACCGCGCGCGGGCCGGCACCCCGGCCGAGGCGGCGGCCGCCGGCGACATCGTCGTGGTGACCATCCCGACCAAGAACGTCCCCGACGTCCCCGTGCAGCCCCTCGTCGGCAAGGTCGTCATCGACACCAACAACTACTACCCGCAGCGCGACGGGCAGATCGAGGCGCTCGACAACGAGTCGACCACCGTGTCGGAGCTGCTCCAGAGCCACCTGCCGGAGTCCCACGTGGTGAAGGCGTTCAACAACATCGCGTTCAACGACCTGGGCTCGCAGGGCGTGCCCGCGGGGACGCCGAACCGCCGCGCGCTGTCGATCGCGGGCGACTCCGCCGACGCCAAGGCCACGGTGTCCGCACTGATCGAGCAGTTCGGGTTCGACGTCGTCGACGCGGGCGAGCTGGCCGAGGGCTGGCGCGCCCAGCGCGACGAGCCCGCCTACGTGCAGCCCTACGACGCCGACGGCATGCGCGCGGCGCTGGCGAAGGCGGTCCGCTACCGCGACCAGTGAGGTATTGACCTCGCTCGACCGACCGACCGGTCGTAGCGTCCGGGCCATGACCGACCCGCTCCGCCACCACACGATCCGCGAGAGCACGCACCGGATCCTCGACCCGTTCACGGACGCCCAGCTGGCGACCCTCGGCCGCGCGCTGCACCTGCGCGCGGGCGACACGGTGCTCGACCTCGCGTGCGGCAAAGGTGAGCTGCTCTGCACGTGGGCCCGCGACCACGGGGTCGTCGGCACGGGCGTCGACCTCAACCCACCGTTCGTCGCCGCGGCCCGCGAGCGCGCCACCGCGCTCGGGGTCGCGGTGACGTTCGTCCAGGCCGACGCCTCCGACTACGTCGCGGACACGGCCGTCGACGTCGCCGCGTGCGTGGGGGCGACGTGGATCGGCGGCGGCGTGGTCGGCACCCTGGCCCTGCTCGAGCGGTCCTTGCGGCCGGGCGGGATCGCGCTGGTGGGCGAGCCGTTCTGGCGCTCCGAGCCCCCCGCCGCGGCGCGGACCCTGATCGGCGACTTCCGCACCCTGCCGGGCCTGGTCGAGGAGACGCGCGACGCCGGCTGGGACCTGGTCGAGATGGTGCTGGCCGACGAGGCCAGCTGGGACCGGTACGTCGCCGCGCAGTGGCTCAACATGCGCCGGTTCCTCGACGAGCACCCCGACGACCCCCTCGCCCCCGCGTTCCGCGAGGAGCTCTCGACGGCACCGCTGGCGTACGTGACGTACCAGCGCCCGTACCTCGGGTGGGGCGTGCTCGCGCTGGTGAAGCGGGCCTGATGGACGCGGCCGCGGTCCGGGCGTACTACGCGGCGAAGAGCCAGCACGAGCGTGACCGGCTGCTCTCCGCCGAGGGGCTCCTGGAGCGCGTGCTGACCACGCGGCTGCTCGAGCCGCACCTCGGCGAGCCCGGGCGCGCGCTCGACCTGGGCGGCGGCACGGGACCGTACTCCGTCTGGCTGGCCGAGCTGGGCTGGGACGTCACGCTGGCCGACCTGTCCCCCGAGCTGCTCGAGATCGCCGCGTCGTCGCTGCCCGCCGGCACCGTCCGCGAGGTGGTCGAGATCGACGCCCGCGACCTCTCCCGGTGGGACGACGGGACGTTCGACGCCGTCCTCTCGCTCGGTCCGATGTACCACCTGACCAGTCCCGCCGACCGGTCCAGGGCCGCCGACGAGCTGGCACGCGTGATCCGGCCCGGTGGCCTGGTCGCCGTCGCGCTCATGCCGCGGTACGTGTCGCTGCGGCGGCTGCTCTCGCTGCCCGACGAGCGCTGGCAGCTGGCCGACCCGGCGTTCCTCGACCGCGTCCTCGACGACGGCGTCTTCGACAACGCGGTGCCCGGCCGGTTCACGCAGGTGTTCGGCGTCGAGCCGTCCGCCGTCGAGCCGTTCTTCTCGTCGCACGGGTTCGACCCGGTCCTGCTCGCCTCGACCCACGGGTTCCTCACGGGGGTCGAGGACGGGTTCGAGGCGCTGCGCGTCGAGCAGCCGGCGGCCTACCTGCGGCTGCTCGACCGGCTGGTCGACCTCGCCGAGGACCCGAGCATCCTGGGCACCGCGGGCCACCTGCTGTACGCCGGCCGACGCGTCAGCTGACCAACCCGGACTCGTACGCCGCGATCACGAGCTGGACCCGGTCACGGCAGCCCAGCTTCCGCAACGCCTCCGACACGTGGGACTTCACCGTCGGCTCGGCGATCCAGAGCTCCGCGGCGATCTCGGCGTTGGACAACCCCCGGGCCACGGCCCCGAGAATCTCGCGCTCGCGGGGCGTGAGGTCGGCGAGGCCCTTCACCGGCGTCCGCTGTGGCGTCCGCGTCGTGAAGTCCTCGACGAGCCGCCGCGTGACCGTCGGGCCCAGCAGCATCGACCCCTCCGCGACCATCCGGACCGCCTCCACCAACCTGTCCGCCGTCACGTCCTTGAGCAGGAATCCGCTGGCTCCCGCGCGCAGGGCGTCGTAGACGTACTCGTCCAGATCGAACGTCGTGAGGATCAGGACACGGGTGCCCGGGTGCTGCGCGCTGATCTGTGCCGTCGCCGCGATGCCGTCGAGCACCGGCATCCGGACATCGACCACCGCGACGTCCGGCCGCTCTCGGGCGACCAGGTCGAGCAGCTCTCGGCCGTCCGTCGCGGCGCCGACCACCTCGAGGTCCGGGGCCGCGCCGATGATCGCGGCGAAGCCCTGCAGGACGACCGGCTGGTCGTCGGCGACCACGACGCGGGTCACGTGGGCACGACGATCTCGAGCACGAACTCCTTGTCGACGACCACCGCCGTCATGGTGCCACCGAGCGCCTCCACGCGCTCCCGCATGCCGACGAGGCCGCGTCCGTCGGCAGCGGCGGCGTCCGTCGGGTTGCTCATGCGGAACCCGGCGGCACTGTCGGTCTGCGTCCGCACCAGCGTCGTCGACGTGCCCGGTGCGTGCCGCCGCGCGTTGGTCAGGCCCTCCTGCACCGCGCGGTAGAGCACGTACCCGACGGCCGGCGGGACGTCGTGCCACGCCCCCTCGAGCTCGACCGTCTGCCCCGCCGCGACGGCGCTGGCCACCAGCGTGTCCACGTCGCACGCCGTCGGCTGAGGGGTGCGATCACCGTCGTCGGACGTGCGCTGCAGGACGACGAGCACCTGGCGCAGCTCGGTCAGCGCCTCGCGGGCGTCGAGAGCGATCGCCGCCAGGACCCCGCGGGCATCGTCGTTCAGGCCCGGGTGGAGGTAGGGCGCCGACTCCGCGCGGACCGCGACGAGGGAGACGTGGTGCGCGACGACGTCGTGCAGGTCGCGGGCCAGCCGGGCTCGTTCACCGGCGAGGGACTCGACCTGGAGGGCGTGCTGCTCGGTGAGCTCGGCCTCGGCCTCCCGCAGCCGGGAGCGCCTCGTGGTACCGATGGCCGCCGCGACGCCGACCACGGCCAGGACCCAGAAGGAGTAGATGGCGAGGGTGCCCCACTCGTAACCCGAGCCCGTCCCCGAGGTGACCGCGCCGATGGGCAGGAACGCGGGGGTCTCCGTACCGCAGTACCAGGCCGCGACGAGCAGGGTGGCGGCCGTCGGCACGATCGCGCGGCGGACGCCGTCCAGCGCGGCGAGCGCGGCCACGGCCAGCATGCCGAGCCACCAGCCCCACACGAACCCGCCGTTCCACGGCACCTGGAGGAACGGGAGGAAGGTCAATGCCGTCGCCCACATCGGCCACCGCCGGCCGAGGAGGACACCGGCCACCACGCTCACGCCGGCCACCACGGTGAACGGGTCCGCGCCGCCCGGCGTCGACCAGGACGTCCCGCCGGGGATCGTCGCGTAGTCGACGATCCGGGGGGTGATGAGCAAGAACCCCGCGACCAGCGACGCTGCGGCGATCGACGGCACCCAGTCCCGCCAGCGGGAGCTCGTGCGGGGTGGCGCAGCGGTGAGCACGGCGGTCGTCATGGCGTCATGGTGGCCTCTGGGCCGGTCCCACCACCTCAGCCGCGCGGCGGAGATCGACATCGTCCTGCGGTCGGCCGTCACACTCGTCGGGGCTCGTCCGTCAGACAATCGAGGGCGGCAGAACCACCGCCCGCTGATCACGACACGAAGGAGCACGATCATGACCGATGGCATCAAGACCGTGGTGGTCCCGGTGAGCGACCTGGCCGCCTCGAAGGCGTTCTACACGAAGCTGCTGGGCATCGAGCCGGCCCACGACGCGCCGTACTACGTCGGCTTCGAGGTCGCCGGGCAGCACTTCGGCCTGAACCCCCACGGCGACGTGAGCGCCGGACCGGTCTACTACTGGCACGTCGAGGACCTCGCGGCGACCCGCGACGCGCTCGTCGCCGCGGGCGCGACGGTGATCCAGGACGCGACCCAGGTGGGCGGCACGCGGACGATCGCGACGCTCACGGACATCGACGGGCACACCGTGGGGCTGGCGCAGGACTGAGCGGATCGGCACGGGCGGGCGGATCATGGATCCGCCCGCCCTCGTCGTCCCCGGAGGTCCTCATGCCCACCGTCCTGATCACCGGCACGTCGACGGGCATCGGGCTCGAGACCGCGCTCGCGGCCGCGGACGCGGGCTGGACCACCGTGGCGACCATGCGGGACCTCGCGAAGGCCGGCGAGCTCCGCGAGCGGGGCGCCGGCTTCCCGCTCGACATCCGTCGGCTCGACGTCACCGACGACGCGGGGGTGCTCGACACCGTCGCGGCCGTCGTCGCAGACCACGGTTCGCTGGACGCGGTGGTCAACAACGCCGGCGGGGGGCAGGTCGGGACCGCCGAGACGCTCGGCATGGACGCGTTCCGTTCGTGCATGGAGCTCAACTACTTCGGGGTCGTGCGGATGACGCAGGCCGCCATGCCGCACCTGCGTGCGTCCGGCGGGCGGCTGCTCACCATCAGCTCGGTCGGGGGCGTCGTCGGGCAGCCCTTCAACGACGCCTACTGCGCCGCCAAGTTCGCCGTCGAGGGGTTCCTCGAGAGCCTCGCGCCCGTGGCCGCCGCGGTGGGCGTGGCCGTGATGATCGTCGAGCCCGGGGCCGTGGCCAGCGAGTTCGTCGCCAACGTGGGGCGCCCGTCGTCGGCCACCGACGACGTGTACGGGCCGCTGCTCGCCGCGTACCTCGAGCGGACCGCGGGTGCGTTCGCGCACGCGCAGTCCGCCGACGACGTCGCCGCCCTGCTGGTCGAGCTCCTCATGGACGAGGACCCGCCCGTGCGCGTGCAGACCTCGCCGACCGCCCGGGCGTTCGCGGGCACCAAGCTGGCGGACCTCGACGGGTCCGCGGTGCAGTCGCTGACACGCACGTGGATCGCCGCTGGCGCATGATGGGACCAGCCACCCCGCCGTCCTTCTGAGGAGACCCCTGTGTCCCTGACCGTTCCCGCCCTGCTCACGCCCGCCGCCGGCGCCCCCTTCGAGCGCGGCACCGTCGAGCGCCGCGAGCTGGGTGAGCACGACGTCCTCATCGACATCGCCTACGCCGGCATCTGCCACTCCGACATCCACCAGGCCCGCGAGGAGTGGGGCAAGGCGACCTTCCCGATGGTCCCCGGGCACGAGATCGCCGGCGTCGTCTCGGCCGTCGGCTCGGGCGTCACCAAGCACGCCGTCGGCGACCGCGCCGGTGTCGGCTGCTTCGTCGACTCGTGCCGCGAGTGCGAGATGTGCCTGGCCGGCGAGGAGCAGTTCTGCCTGCGCGGCAACGTGGGCACCTACAACTCGAAGGCCTACGACGGCTCGCCCACCTACGGCGGCTACTCGACGCAGATCGTGGTCGACGAGAACTACGCGCTGCGCATCCCTGCCGGCATCTCCCTGGACGTCGCCGCCCCGCTCCTGTGCGCCGGCATCACGCTCTACTCCCCACTTCGGCACTGGGGCGCGGGCCCGGGGAAGAAGGTCGCCATCGTCGGCATGGGCGGGCTCGGGCACATGGGCGTCCAGCTCGCGCACGCGCTCGGCGCCGAGGTCACCGTGCTCAGCCAGTCGCTGTCCAAGCAGGCCGACGGCCTCGCGCTGGGTGCCGACCACTACTTCGCGACGAGCGACCGCCAGACGTTCCGCGACCTGCGCCGGTCGTTCGACCTCATCATCAGCACGGTCGGCGCGGACATCGACGTCGACGCCTACCTGTCGCTGCTCCGGTTCGAGGGTTCGCTCGTGTTCGTCGGGCTGCCCGAGAACAAGCAGTCGTTCCGCGTCTTCTCGCTCACGGGCGCCCGTCGGAACCTGTCCGGGTCCAACATCGGCGGCATCCGCGAGACCCAGGAGATGCTCGACTTCTGCGCGTCCCACGGCATCGGCTCGCTCATCGAGACCATCGGTGCCGACGACGTCGACAAGGCGTACGACCGCGTGGTGAACAGCGACGTCCGCTACCGCTTCGTCATCGACACCTCCACGATCCCGGCCAGCTGACCGCCGGGCCCCCTGTCCGACCGAGAACGTCACTTCGCCGCGAGAACGTCACCTTGAACTGCCGTTCTCGCGGCGAACTGCCGTTCTCGTCGGCCGCACCCGTGGTGCGCCACGGGCCTTCGTCGACTCGGGTCTGCGAGGTCGTGAGTTGGGGACGTCGTCGTGCGTGGCAACGCACGACGTCGTCGCACACGCACGACCTCGCGCGCAGCTGGCCCGCGGGCGCGCCTACGGTGGCCCGGTGGACCCCATCAGCCCGACCGCGCCGCCGCTCGCCGGGCGCGTGATCCTGTCGCAGGACTGGCAGCGGGTCAGCTTCCTGCACTGGCGGGTGGGTGCCGACGACGTCGCGCCGCTGCTGCCCCCGGGCACGCGGCCCGACGAGGTCGACGGCTCGTCGTGGGTCGGCCTGATCGCCTTCCGCATGGCCCGGTTCACGCTGGTCCCGGGCCCGCCGCTGCCGTACATCGGGACGTTCCCGGAGATCAACGTGCGGCTCTACACCGTGGACGACGAGGGCCGGCGCGGGGTGCTGTTCCGGTCGCTCGAGGCGTCGCGCGTGCTCACCGTGCTCGGCGCGCGGGCCGTGATGAACGTGCCGTACGAGTGGGCGCGGATGTCGATCCGGCGGACCGGAGACGCGATCGACTACCGCTCGACGCGGCTGACCGGCACGCGGCCGTCGTCGCGGATCGTGGTCCGCCCGACGCGGGAGCCGGTCGTCGGCGACCCGCTGGCGGACTTCCTCACGGCGCGGTGGGGCATGCACACCGTGCTGCGCGGCCGGACCCGGTTCGTGCCGAACGAGCACGAGCCCTGGCCGCTGCGGCGGGCGTCCCTGGTGTCGCTGGACGACGAGCTCGTCGCCGCCGCCGGCCTGCCGGGGATCGCCGACCGACCGCCGGACTCCGTCCTGTACTCGCCCGGGGTGCACGCGCGGTTCGCCCCGCCGCTCGCCTGAACCCTCGCCTCCGGGCAGCACGGTCCGGCAAGGTGGGCGCGTGATCCGACGCCTCGGCCTGCGGACCTCCGACGAGGGGCACCGCGTCACCACCTTCGAGCTCTTCTTCGACCTCGTGTACGTGTACGCGTTCACCCAGGTCAGCCGCCTGATGGCCGAGACGCACTCCGGGCTGGGCGTGCTGCAGGCGCTGATCGTCCTCGCGTTCCTCTGGTGGACGTGGACGTCGTACAGCTGGCTCGCCAACCAGTCGCCTGCCGACCAGGGCATCCTGCGGGTGGGGATGGGGGTGGCCATGGCCGCGATCTTCGTCGCGACCCTGGCCGTGCCCGAGGCGTTCGAGGACCTGCCCGGCGGGCTGGACGGACCGCTCGTGCTGGTCGTCGCGTACGCCGTCGTCCGGCTGGTGCACACCTCGCTGTACCTGGTCGCGGGGGCGGGCGACCGGGCGCTGCAGCGCCAGGTGCTGCTGACCCAGGTCGTCGCGATGCTGCCGTCGATCGTGCTGCTGGTGGTCGGCGCGCTGGTCGGGCAGCCCGCGCAGACCTGGATCTGGCTCGGCGCGCTGGTGTGGGACGTGGGGCTGACGCTCCTGACCGGGTGGGGCGGCGACTGGCGACTGCACTCCCCCGCGCACTGGGCCGAGCGCTACGGGCTGGTCGTCATCCTGGCGCTCGGCGAGTCGGTGGTCGCGATCGGCGTCGGCGCCTCCCGCCTGCCGGTCGGCGTCCCCGTGATCGCCGGCGCCGTCCTGTGCATCGCGCTCGCCCTCGTGCTGTGGTGGGTCTACTTCCTGCGGACCGCCGACGTGGCCGAGCACGTCCTCGCGCGGCTCGAGGGTGTGCCCCGCGCCGAGTACGGGACGCTCGCGTACACCTACCTGCACTACGTGCTGATCGCGGGCGTGGTCGTCGCGGCCCTCGGGGTCGAGGAGGCCATGGCGGAGGTCGGGTCGTCCGAGGCGTTCGGCACGTTCGGCGCCGCGGCGCTCGCCGGCGGGGTGGCCACCTACCTCGCCGGGACCGCCGTCTTCCTGCGGTCCGCTCGCGCCGGCTGGCCGGTCGCCCGGCTGCTCGGCGCGGCGGTGACCGTCGCGCTGATCCCGGTGCTCGCGGCTCTGCCGGCGCTCGGCGCGCTCGCCGCGGTGACGGCCGTCGGGTTCGCGTGGGGAGCCGCGGAGCTCCGGACGGGGGGGCCGGCGCGGTCGTCGTGAGTCGCCACGACCCCGCGGTGCAGCCATGGGCGCATCACTCGTGGCCCTGGAGGCGACGGATCCTGCACTCATCGCTGCACCCACGAGCCGGACGCGAGGACGCACCCTACGGACGCGACGAGGCACCCCCGCCATCGCGGGGGTGCCTCGTCGGGATGCGGAGGTCAGTCCTCCGGGGTGGGCTCCGAGGTCGGAGCCGGGTCGCCGGCCAGGATCAGGTAGAGGTCCCGGCGCGCGCGGTCGAGGACCTCGAGGGCCTTGGTGGCCTGCTGGTCCGTGCCCGTGCGGGCGACCTGGTGGGCCGCCGCGGCGAGCGCCTCGAGGGCGCCACGCAGGGCGCGACCGGGGGAGGTCGGCCGGCTCGCGGCGTCCTCCCACGGAGTGCCCAGCTGCTCGGCGTTCGCGGTGACGTAGGTGCCGCCCGCCTCGGTGAGCGTGGCCATCTTGCGGCCCGACTCGGAGGTGATGGCGATCAGGCCCTCGTCCTCGAGCAGGTTGAGCGCCGGGTAGATGGCGCCCGGGCTGGGCCGCCACGTGCCGCCCGACCGCTCGCCGATCTGCTGGATCAGCTGGTAGCCGTGCATCGGCTCCTCGGCGAGGAGCAGCAGGATCGCGGCGCGGATGTCGCCGCGACCGGCGCGCCGGCCGGGCCCGCGACCACCGGGACCGCCGCCGAAGCCGCGCGGACCGCCGGGGCCGAAACCGCCGGGGCCGAAGCCGCCACGGCCGCGGAACTCGCCGTGCCCGCCGTGCCCGCCGTGCTCGTGGTGCTCGTGGTGCTCGTGCGGGAACGCTCCGCGGGGGCCGCCGCGCCGGGGGTCGAAGCCCTCCTCGTAGGGGGCCTCGGGGAAGTCGCCGCGACGGCGACGGTTGCGGCCGCGCTGGGCGGTCGGGTCGGTGGTGTCGAGCTGGGGGCCGGTGAACCGACCGTGGGAGTGGGTGTGGGGGTGTCGCATGAGAGTTCTCCTTGACGATGTGGGCCGCCGGGCCGAGGTGGCCCTCGGCGGGTCCGGGAGGTCTCGCGATCTCGACCGGACGACGTAACGATATATCGTCGATAGATCTTTGACAACTCCTACCGATACATCGTTCTCAGAGGCGCGCCAGCACCGCCCCGCCGTGCACCCCCAGCACCTGGCCCGTGGTCCAGCCCGCACCGGGCGAGGCCAGGTAGGCGACGGCGGCCGCGATCTCCTCGACCGTCCCCGGCCGGCCCATCGGCACGCGGGCCAGCCGCCGTCCGTACTCGGCGTCGTCGAGCCGCCCGGACCAGAACTCGGTGTCCGGCACGAACCCCGGCGCGACGGCGTTCACGGTGATCCCGTCGGCGGCGACGGTCGCGGCGGTCCCCGTGACCCAGGAGTTGATCGCCGCCTTGGCCGCACCGTACGAGCCAGCGCCGCGCAGGGCGGCCACCGAGCTCATCGCGACGATCCGGCCGCCGGGCCGCGGCATGGCCGGCAGCAGGGCCTCGCCCAGCAGCACGGTGGTGAGGACGTTGAGCCGGAACTCCTCGGTCCACAGCTCGGCCGTCGCGCCCAGGCTCGCGTCCCGGGCCTCGAGCGAGCCGCCGGCGTTGAGCACCAGGACGTCGACCGCGCCCAGGCGGTCCGCGAGCGCGGCCACCTCCGTGGGGTCACGCAGGTCCGCGACCTCCACCCGCATCGCCCCCGCGGCGGCCTCCTCGAGCACCTCGCGGCGGCGTCCGACGATCACCACGTCGTCCCCGTCGGCCGCGAGCCTCCGTGCCACCGCGCGCCCGATGCCCGTCCCGCCGCCCGTCACCACCGCAGTCCTCATCGGACCACCGAAACACGCGGGGGGCGGCCTGTCGATCAGGAAGCGGCGGTCATCTGCGCGATCTGGATGAGGTTCCCGCACGTGTCGTCGAGCGTCGCGACGATCACCGGCCCCATGTCCGTCGGCGGCTGCACGAACCGCACGCCGAGCGCGGTCAGCCGCTCGAACTCCGCCTGGATGTCGTCGACCCCGAACGACGTCGCCGGGATGCCGTCCTCGACCAGCGCGGCCTTGTACGGGCCGACCGCGGGGTGCCCGCTGGGCTCGAGCAGCAGCTCCACGCCGTCGGGGGACGCTGGCGAGACGACGGTCAGCCAGCGGTCGTCGCCACCGAGCGGGATGTCGTTCTTCAGCACGAACCCGAGCACGCCCGTGTAGAAGTCGAGCGCCGCGCTCTGGTCGTCGACGAACACGCTGGTCACGGTGATCCGGATCATGAGGTCTCTCCTTCGTCGGGGACGGGCCACCGCTCGGCGATCTCCCGCAGCGGCCCGGTGTCGAGGTGGTGGAACTTGTAGCGGCCCTCGCGGCGGACGACCACCAGGCCGGCCTCCTCGAGGACGTCGAGGTGCTGCGAGACCGCCTGGCGGGTCGAGCCCAGCCCGTGCCGCATGGTCAGCCGCGTGCACAGCTCGAACAACGACTGCCCGTCCCGGTCCTGGAGCTCGTCGAGGATCGCGCGCCGGGTGGCGTCGGCAAGAGCCTTGAAGACGTCCGCTGCCACACCCTCTTTATAGGCAAGCGCTCACTTGCCTGTCAAGGACTGTCGATTTCCGGAACCCTCGCGCGTCATGACCCCGACGGGCAGGGTGGGACCGACGAAGGGAGACGGCGACATGAGCGACCGCTGGATGGTCATGCTGTGGGGCGACGAGGCGTTCTGGGAGAACGCGTCGCCCGAGGTGCGCGACCGCATCATGGGCGAGCACGAGGCGTACTCGACCGCGTGCGACGAGCGCGGCTACAAGATCCTCGGCGGCGACGAGCTGGGGTTCTCGAAGAGCTCGGTGACCGTGCGCGCCGAGGACGGCGCCCTGACCGTGACCGACGGGCCGTTCGTCGAGCTCGCGGAGCACCTGGGCGGCTACTACATCGTCGAGACCGACGACGTGCAGGGCCTCGCCCGGCTCACGGGCGAGCTGCTGCTCACCGACGGCGGGGGCGCCGAGCTGCGTCCCGTGATCGTGCGCCAGCCGTGAGCCCGAAGACGTTCATCGTCCTCATGTACGCCACCGAGGGCGACTGGGACGCGGCCGACGAGGCGACGAAGGCCGAGTACTACCGGCAGCACGGCGACTACGACGACCAGGCCGCCGAATTCGGCGTGACGTTCCTGGCCAGCGAGGCGCTCCAGTCGGTGACCACGGCCGTCACCCTGCGGCGGTCCGGCGACGACGCCGAGATCACCGAAGGCCCCTTCGCGGAGACCGTCGAGCAGCTCGGGGGCTTCTACCTGGTCACGGCGCCCGACCGGGAGGCCGTGCTCAAGCACGCCATGCTGCTGCCCGAGTACACGATCGAGGTCCGCGAGATCGCGCAGATGTGAGTTGTCGATCGTGGTGCGTCCCGCCCGTCATCGGGGCAGCGGGACGCACCAGGCGTCCTTCCGACCAGCAGGAGCTGACATGGCCGAGTTCACCGTGGTGCTGTACCGCGACGACGCCCGCGACGCCGCGCTCACCACCGAGGAGCGCGAGCGCGCCTGGGCCGCCCACAGCGGGTTCCAGCAGCACTGCGCCGACCAGGGCTGGGAGATCGTCACCACCCGCGCCCTCGGTGCGGCGTCCCGGGCCCGCGCGCTGCGGTCCGACGGCCGCGCCGGGGTCGTCGTCAGCGACGGCCCCTACGCCGAGACCGCGGAGCAGGTGGCCGGCTTCTACCTGGTCGCCCGCACCTCGCTGGAGGCGCTGACCGAGGCGGTCTCCGCGCTCGTGCTCAACGGCGAGTCCGTCGAGATCCGGCCGACGGTGCGGTTCGTCGACGGCGTCCCCGTGGACGGCGACGACGCGCTGACGGCGTCGTGAGGTTCGTCGTCCTCGCCTACGGGTCCGCGACGCTGCCGGCCGGTGGCCTCACACTGGGGTCCGTGGACACGGCGACGTCGGTGGAGGACCGCGCCCTGCGGGACGGCACGTTCGAGGGGCCGGCGTCCGAGCTGACCGGCATCCGGGTGCTCGAGGCGTCGGACCTCGACGCCGTGCTGGACACCCTGCCCGCGGTCGGCACGTTCGAGGTGCGGCCCGCTTGGTGACCTCGACCTCTGTCTCCGACGACGCCCTCGCCGAGGCCTGGCAGGCGCACTGGTCGCGCCTGATCGGACTGCTCATCGGGCAGTTCGCGCGCCCCGACCTGGCCGAGGACGCCGTCTCCGACGCGTTCGAGTCGGCCGCCCGGCACTGGCCGGAGGACGGGGTGCCGACGAACACCGGCGCGTGGCTGCTCACGGCCGCGCGCCGGCGCGTCCTCGACCGGCTCCGGTCCGAGGCGGTCGCCCGACGGAAGGAACCCTTGATGGTGGTCGACGACGAGATGCGCGCCGCCGCCGCGGCCGTCGTCGACCCCGGCGCCCACGTGGCCGACGAGCAGCTCCGGCTGATCTTCGCCTGCTGCCACCCCGCAATCGCCCCCGACGACCGCGTCGCGCTGACGCTGCGGTTCGTCGTCGGCCTCACGACCGCCGAGATCGGCCGCCTCCTCCTCGTCCAGGAGGCGACCATGGCCGCCCGGCTCACCCGCGCCAAGAAGCGCCTCGCGTCCTCCGGCATCCCCTTCGCGACGCCCGCCGCGGAGCGTCTGGACGAGCGGCTCGACGTCGTCGCGACCGTCGTCTACCTCGCCTTCACGTCCGGCTACCACCCGGGCGTGGGTCCCGTCGCGCTGCGGGTCGACCTCGGCGACGAGGCCATCCGCCTGCTCCGCGTCCTCGACGGCCTGCTGCCCGGGCGCGCCGTCGTCCGCTCGCTGTTGGCGCTGCTGCTCCTGCAGCACTCCCGCCGCGACACGCGCCTCGACCCGTCCGGCGCGCTCGTCCTGCTGCCCGACCAGGACCGCTCCCGCTGGCACCGCGACGAGATCGCCGAGGGCGTCACCCTCCTGGAGTCGCTCCCCGCCCCTCCCACCTCCGCCGCACGCCCGGCGGGCGCCTCGTCGCCGCCCGGCGAGCCCGGCGCGGCGGCTTCCCCCGCAGTCGCGGCCAGCCACCAGACCCGGCTCGCGCAGGAGTACCGGCTGCAGGCGCTGATCGCCGCCGAGCACGCGACGGCACCGACCCCCGCCGACACCCGCTGGGACGTGATCGCCGGCCTGTACGCGCAACTCGAGGCGCTGACCGGCTCGCCGGTCGTGCGGCTGGCCCGCGCGGTGGCGGTCGCGGAGGCGTCGGGACCCGAGGCCGGCCTCCTGCTGCTCGACGGCCTCGACGACGCGCTCCCGCGCCACCACCGCGTGCCGGCCGTCCGCGCCGAGCTCCTGGTCCGGGCGGGCGACCTCCCGGCGGCGGCGACGAACTACCGATCGGCGATCGCGCTGGTCACCAACCCGACAGAACGCACCCACCTGGAGTCCCGCCTAGCGGCCCTCGAGGATGGCTGACGCAACCGCCGCCGCCCGCCGCGTCCCAGGTCGTGAGTTCGGGATGAAGTCGTGCGGTGCAACTCACGACTTCGTCCGAGACTCACGACTTCGCCGACGAGCGCGATCCGCCCACAGCCCACGCCGGCGAGCAGCACGTCGCCCACCCGACGTTGGCGGCCCGCGAGGTCGGCACCTACCGCGGACAGTTGCGGAATGCCTAGGCGACCTGGGGAGATGACCCCGCCGATGCCGCCGCGACCCTTGGCGGTCCGTCATGCTCGCGACTACCCGCAGGAGCTGGTCCGGCAGCTTCACCGATCAGGTCGATGGACACGGATCGGCCGCGGGATCTACCTACCGGCGGCGGACGAGCGCGCCGGTACGCCCGAGTGGAGCCGTGCCGTGGCACTCGCTCGGATCGCCGGCATCCACCGTCGCCAGCAGGCGCCGCACTGGTTCAGCCACGAGTCCGCGGCCATGCTGTGGGGCCTTCCGTTGTGGAAGGTGCCGAGCACGACGCACCTGCTCCGCGAGCATCGGGCGAGCGCGAACGCCGACCCGTTGGTCACCCACCATGTCGGCCAATTGCTCCCCCTCGACTGCACGGTCCTGAACGGGATACCCGTGACCTCGCTCGAACGCACGCTCGTCGACTGCGCCGGCACGCTGCCTCCGCTCCAGGGCCTCGTCGTCGCCGACGCCGCGCTGCGTGTCGGGGCCGACCGCGCGGCCATCAACGACCTGATCGCCGGGCGGACGGGTCGCCGCGGCAGCTCTCGGGCCCGAGCCATCGTCGCGCTGGCTGACGATGGAGCCGAGTCGCCCGGCGAGACCGCAACACGGTTCGCCGTCCTTCGAGCCGGGTTCGTCGTCCCACGGACACAGATCCCGGTCGAGACGCGCATCGGGACGTTCTGGGCCGATCTCGGATGGGAGGAGTGGAAGCTCGTTCTCGAGTACGACGGGCGGACCAAGTACCGGGAGCGCGACACGGAACGGTTCATGCTCGAGAAGCGTCGCCACGACGCCGTCGTCGAGACCGGCCACCGCGTCCTCCGGGTCACCAGGGAAGACCTCGCCGGTGAGGCGCTCACCCAGCGAATCTTGCGATTGGCGCCGCCGCAGACCGCCGCCAGCCTCCGCCCGCGGCGCGAGCTCATGACGCCCCGGCCCGCGAGGTCGTGAGTTTGGGACGAGGTCGTGCGTTGCGACCCACGACTTCGTCCCGAACTCACGACTTCGCGACGGCGCAAGCGTCGACCGAGCTACCGCGAGCGCGGAGGGTCGCCGTCAGCCCGCTAGCAGGAGGATCAGGAGGGTCAGGTTGAGGGCGACCACCAGGGTGACCACCAGCAGGAGGGTGGCGTGGAGCCAGGGCCCGTTGCGCTGGTCGCCCATGACGGCGCGGGAGCGGGTCAGGCGGACCAGGGGGATGACGGCGAACGGGATGCCGAAGCTCAGGACCACCTGCGAGAGGACGAGGGTCCAGGTGGCGTCGGCACCGAGGGCCAGCAGGAGGATGGCGGGGATGAGGGTGACCGCGCGGCGGACGAGCAGGGGGACCCGGCGGTGGATCAGACCTTCCATGATCGTGGCGCCGGCGTAGGCGCCGACGGAGGTGGAGGCGAGGCCCGAGGCGAGGAGGCCGACGGCGAACGCGATGCCGATGCCGATGCCCAGCGCGGCGACTATCGCGTCGTAGGCGCCGGGGATCGAGTCGGTGCCGGCGACGCCGCGCAGGCCGGACGCCGCGAGCAGGAGCAGGCCGATGTTGACGATGCCGGCGACCACCAGCGCGGACCCGACGTCCCACCGGGTCGCGCGCAGGAGCCTGGTGAGGGAGGCGCCGGACGCCTGACCGTGCCGGTCCCGGACCAGCGCGGAGTGCACGTAGATCGCGTGCGGCATGACGGTGGCGCCCAGCATCGACGCGGCGAGCAGGACGGAGTCGGTGCCGTCGAAGTGCGGGACGAGCCCGGACAGGATCCCGGCGGCGGACGGCGGCGACACGAACAGGCCGGCCAGGAACCCGACGGTGATGACGGCGAGCAGGGCGACGATCACGTACTCGAACCGCCGCTGACCGTACCGGTTCTGCGTGGCGAGCAGCAGGATCGAGATGACGCCGACGATCAGCCCGCCGATCGGCAGCGGCACCCCGAACAGCAGCTGCAGGGCGATGGCACCGCCGACGACCTCCGCGATGTCGGTGGCCGCCGCGACCAGCTCGGCCTGCACCCAGAACGCCAGCCGAGGTCCGCGCCGCATCCGCCGGCCGAGCACGCCCGGCAGCGACTCCCCGGTGACCAGCCCGAGCTTCGCCGACTGGTACTGGACGAGCACCGCCATGGCGTTGGCGACGACCAGCACCCAGAGCAGGAGGTAGCCGTAGCGCGCGCCCGCGGTGAGGTTGGCGGCGACGTTGCCCGGGTCGACGTACGCGATGGCCGCGACGAACGCGGGACCGAGCAGGAGCGGGGCGCGACGACGGCGGGAGGGCGGCAGCGCGGGTCGGACCTCGCTGTCCGTCGCGCTCGTCGCCATCGCCCACCTCGGAGAAGTTCGGTCGTCCGAACTCATGCTAGCGGACGTGCGGATCCCCAGCGCGCGCCACCCAGGCGCGGGACCGGAGGGCCGCCAGCGCGCGGTGGCTCAAGGCGGTGGCACGCGGGTTGTCACGCGGCGGCGGGGACCTCGCGCTCCCAGCCGTCGGCGGTCTGGTGGAAGCCGACGCGTGCGAGGTAGGCGCGGGACTCGGTGGCGGGCGCCCCGCCCACCACCAGCCGTCGGAACCCGTGGGCGGCGAAGACCCCGCTGTCCTGGTAGACGAACTCGCCGGGCGTGAAGTCCCGGTAGCGCGGGGTCACGTAGTCGAGGTCGACGCGGCCCACCCCGGAGCCGGCGGAGCGGACGACGACGGCGCCGACCAGCTCGTCGCCGCGCACGACGACGAACGACGCGGACGGCGCGGGGTCGTCGACGAGGAACGCGGGGTGGAACCGGGCGATGTCCGCGGCGTGGGCGTCGAGGAGGTGGTGCAGGACGGCGTCGTCGGCGGGCACCTCGAGGACGCCGTAGACCTGCTCGTCGTGCCGCTCGCGCAGGAGCCGGATCAGCCAGTAGACGTCGATCACGGCGATGACACCGTTCATCACGGCGAACGGCCAGATGCCGACGATCGTGTTGTAGACCGTGGCTATCACGGCCCCGGCCAGGTTCAGCACCCGGAAGCGCAGCACCCGTGCCTGCGTGAGCGAGACGATGACCAGCAGCGAGCCGGCCCAACCGACGATCTCCAGCCATACCATCTGGTGAGACTAGCGACGCCGACGAAAAGCGTTCGCCACGCGGGCCCGACAGGCGGATGGTGGACGGCATGACGACGTGGTCGATCCGTGAGGTACCGGTCTACGAGACCGCCGACGCCCCCGAAGCGTGGTTGCTGCACGGATACACGGGCGCGCTCAACGAGGTCCTGTTCGCGGCGTGGGGCAACCGGGACTTCGAGCGCACCGCGCAGGAGGTCCTCGGGTCGATGCACGACCAGCGCTACGACCGCAAGCCTCGGCTGGTGGCCGTGCGGGACGACGACGACGCCCCGGACCCCGACCGAGTCCTCGGGTACGCCATGGTGAACATGCCGCTGCAGGACAACACGCACACCGCCCACCTGGACTTCGGCGTCCGGCCGGCGTTCCGCGGTCAGGGCATCGGGACGGCCCTCTACGACGCCGCGGAGGCGCTGGTCCGCGCGGACGGCCGCACCAACCTGACGATGTCGACGGACCAGCGGGCCGAGCCGCCCGAGGGCCCCGACACCCTGGCCGCGACGACCGGCTCGGGACGGGTCTCGACGGCCGACGCCGGCACCCGGTTCGCGCTCGAGCGCGGCTTCGTGCTCGAGCAGGTAGCCCGCTACTCGCAGTTCGACCTGCCGTTCGACCCCGCGTTCGTCGCGGACCACCGCGCGCAGGCCGAGGCGACGGCCGGGCCCGACTACGGCATCGTGACCTGGCGCGGCTCGGCCCCGGAGGAGTGGGTGGACCAGTTCGCGCTGCTCAACACGCGGATGAGCACCGACGCCCCGCTGGGCGGCCTCGACCTGCAGGAGGACCTCTGGGACGCGGAGCGCATCCGCGTCACCGAGAAGCAGTTCGAGGAGCGCGGGATCGAGCTGCTGGTGCTGGCGGCCGAGCACCTGCCGACACACACGCTCGCCGCGTTCACGGCGTTCATGGCGGTGCCGAACACCGACGAGTTCGTGCACCAGCACGACACGCTCGTGCTCAAGGAGCACCGCGGCAAGCGCCTCGGCATGCTGGTCAAGACGGCGAACCTGCAGCGTCTCGCCGCCGAGCGGCCGTCAGTCCGGCGCATCGGCACGTGGAACGCCGAGGAGAACTCCTACATGCTCGCGATCAACGTGGCCCTAGGCTTCCGGCCGGCGGGCGGCGCCGGGGAGTGGCAGCTCAAGCTGAGCTGACGCGGGCGTCGTGCGGGAGCGCCTGCTGCCACCACCGGCCCCACCGCTCCTGCACCTGACCGAACGTCACGTCGTCCAGGCCGTACGTCGACAGGATCGCGTCGACCGTGCCGTGCGGCGGGGTGTGGGCCGCGGGCGTCTCCATGAGCACCAGGTACATCTCGGAGATCCCGTGCAGCCGCAGCCCGATCTGCAGCGGCGTGAGGTAGTCGAGCGTGCCGCCGAGAAGGGTGCCGTCGGGCCGGCGGGCCTGCACGTGACCGCCGACGGGCACCCCGCGGACGCCGACGAGCCCCGCGCGGTCGAGCAGGCGGTCGTCGCGCTCCCCGGCGGGCAGCCCGAAGCTGCTCAGGGTCCGGCGCTCCTGGTCGGGGTGCACCGTGACCGCGAACCGCAGCTGGTGGGCGAACGCGACCCAGCCCTCGTCGACCTCGTCGCGGATGCCGTCGAACGACGAGGTGCCCTCGTGGCTGCGACGCGTGATGGTCAGGTGCGTGTGGTTCGGCTCGTGCACGGCGGAGCGCAGCGTGAGGGTGTCGTGGTGCGGCCAGTGGAGCTCGTGGATGGTCTCGTCGCCGACGACGTCCTGCCGCTCGGTGGGTCCGTCGACGAAGATCTGCTGGATCTCGGCCTTGAGCCCGTCGTAGTCCCAGCCGAACCACCGGTGCACCAGCTCCGGCTCGCGGACGTGCTTCCACACGGTGCCCAGCGGAGCCGCGATGTCGATCGACACGATCTGTCGGAGCTCCAGCGTCATCGCCATCACCTCGGTACTCGACCCGCTCACCGGACCTTCTGACGGTAGCCCGGCCGGGCCGCGCGCGCGATCACTCGACCGGCAGCACCGCGAGCGCGTCGGCCTCGACCCCGAGGACCACCACGTCGCCGACGGACCACCGGCCGCCCACCGGCCCGAGCGCGGTGACGACCCCGATCCCGTCGACCTCGACGCGGACCTCCGACCGCCCGCGCCGCGAGGAGACCCCTCGGACCGTGCCCTTGGCGACGCCCGCGCGCCCGACGACGAACGCCCCTTCGGCCAGAGCCAACGTGGCCTGGGTCGGAACGAGGTCGAGCGCCTCCCGCAGCGGCGCTGCGGCCGGGCTGTCGAGCGGCACGAACGCCTCGTAGCCGAGGAACGCCGCGACCTCGCGGGTGACCGGCCGGGACCACAGGGCGGCGGGCTCGTCGACCTGCAGCAGGCGCCCGGCGGACATCACGGCGACGCGGTCGGCCACCGCGAAGGCCTCGTCCTGGTCGTGCGTGACGAACACGGCGGTGGTGCCGGTGGCGACGAGGGCCGCGCGCAGGTCGACGGCGAGGCGCTCGCGCAGGGCACGGTCGAGGGCGGACAGGGGCTCGTCGAGCAGCAGGAGCCGCGGCGCGGGGCCGAGCGCGCGGGCCAGGGCGACGCGCTGCCGCTCGCCGCCGGACAGCGTCGCGACCGCGCGGTCCTCGTAGCCCGCGAGACCGACCAGCTCGAGCAGCGACGCCACCCGGGCCGGCGACCGGGCCGGCAGCCCGTAGGCGACGTTCCCGCCGACGGTCCGGTGCGCGAACAGCTGCCCGTCCTGGAACATCAGCCCGAACCCGCGCCGGTGCACAGGCACGTCGGTGAGCGGGACGCCGTCCCACGAGACCGTCCCGGCGGCCAGCGGCTCCAGGCCGGCGACCGCCCGCAGCAGCGACGACTTCCCGCACCCGGACGGCCCGAGCAGCGCGACGACCGACCCGGGGGCGACGTCGAGCGAGACGCCGTCGACGGCCACCGACGGGCCGTAGCGCACGACGACGTCACGCAGGGACAGACCGTTCACCACTCACCTCCGGCGCCGGGGGCGCGAAGTCGTTCGCAGGCCGCGACGATCCCCGCGGTGAGCACCGCGAGGACCACGGACGCGGCGAGCGCCATGCCGTACGAGTCGAGCCCGGGCCGGCCGATCAGCCGGAAGATCACGACGGGCAGCGTGGGCCGGTCGGGCCGGGCGAGGAAGGACGTGGCGCCGAACTCCCCCAGCGACGCGGCGAACGCGAACCCGACCGCCAGCCCCAGGGAGCGCGTGGCGATCGACAGGTCCACGGTCCGCAGCACGCGGCCGGGGCCGGCGCCGAGGGTCGCGGCCGCCTCGCGCAGGCGCGGGTCGATGGCCCGCAGGACGGGCAGCACGGTCCGCACGACGAGCGGCACGGCGACGACGGCCTGCGCGATCGGCACCAGCAGCGGGCTGGTCCGCAGGTCGACCGGCAGCCCGAACGGGTGGTGCATCGAGAGCAGGAACCCGAACCCGACGGTCACCGCGGACACCCCGAGCGGCAGCATGAACAGCGCGTCGAGCCCGGCGACCGCGCGCCGCCCGACCGGTCGGCGGGGTCGTCGCGACACCACAAGGGCCACGAGCCCGCCGACGACCAGCGCGATCACGGTGGCGTCGAGCGCGACCCGCAGCGAGTTGAGGGTCGCCTGCCAGACGGTCACGGTCAGCGCGCCGCCCGTGGTGCCCAGCGCCGTGTAGTTGCCCAGCCCGATCCCGTCGCGCGTGTGCAGCGACCGGACCAGCAGGTTGGCCAGCGGTAGCGCGAGGAGCAGCACCACCACCGCCGTGACGGCGGTCGCGACGAGGGTGAGCGCGTGCCCGTCGCCGGGCGGCATCCCCGCCGGCCGGCGCAGGCGCAGCGGGCGCACCGACGACTCGGGCACGGACAGAGCCAGCGCCCGCTCGCGACGAGACCGCGCCCGGCCCGCCACGAGCAGGGCCCCCGCGACGACCACGAGCTGCACCACGGACAGCACGGCCGCCGCCCGCAGGTCGAGGAACTGCGTCGTCTGCACCCAGATCTCGGTCTCGATGGTGCCGAAGCGCAGGCCGCCGAGCACGAGCACCGTGCCGAACGCGGTCGCGCAGAAGAGGAAGGCGAGCGACGCGGCCGACGCGATCGCCGGGGTCAGCGCCGGCAGCGTGACCGTCCGGAACGCCTTCCACGGCGACGCGCCGAGCGCCCTCGCCGCCTGCTCCGCCCGCGGGTCCAGCCGCTCCCACAGGCCGCCGACCGCGCGCACGACGACCGCGTAGTTGAAGAACACCAGCGCCGCGACGATCGCCGCGAAGGTGCCGTCGAGGTGCAGGAACTCCAGCGGCCCGCCGCTGACCAGCAACGACCGGAACGCGACGCCCACCACCACCGTCGGCAGCACGAACGGCACCGTGACCAGGGCCCGCACGGCGGACCGACCCCGGAACGAGTGCCGGTAGAGCGCGTACGCGCCGGGCACCCCGAGCGCGACCGACAGCAGGGTCCCCAACGTCGCCTGGGCGATCGTCAACCCGACGATGCGCCAGGTCCGGGGCCGCGAGAACACGTCCGCGAACCCGCTGAGGTCCAGGTGCCCGTCGACGACGAACCCCTTCGAGATCATCACGGCCACGGGCCACGCGAAGAACAGCCCGAGGAAGAGCAGCGGGACCGCGACGGCCAGCGACCAGAACGCGACGACGCGCGCCCGACCGGACGCCACCGCAGGCGGGGCGTCGGGTCGGGCGAGCGTCGTGGCGGTCATGGTCAGCCGATCACCGTGTCCGACCACTCGGTCAGCCACGCCTCGCGGTTCTTCGTGATGTCGTCGGGAGCGACCTCGAACGGGTCGGTCGCCAGCGGGGCGAAGGCCGCCCAGTCGTCGGGCAGCGTGGCCGTCGAGCTCGCCGGGTACATGTACATGGACACGGGGATGTCGTCCTGGACCTCGTCGGAGAGCAGGAAGTCGAGCAGCTTCTGCGCGCCGGTCGGGTTCGCCGCGCCCGCCAGCACGCCGGCGTACTCCGTCTGCCGGAAGCACGTATCCAGCAGCGCGCCCGTGGTCGGCTCGGTGCCGCCCTCGGGCACGGTGTACGGCGGGGACGACGCGTAGGACAGCACGATCGGGCGCGGTCCGTCGGCGCCGCCGCCCGAGAAGTCCGTGTAGTAGGCGTCGGACCAGCCCTCCGCCACCTTGAGGCCGTTGGCCTTCAGCGCGGTCCAGTAGGCCTGCCAGCCGTCCTCGCCGAACGCGCCGACGGTGGCCAGCAAGAACGCCAGGCCCGGCGACGACGTGACCGCGTTGGGCACGACGAGCAGGTCCTTGTACTCGGGCTTCGTGAGGTCCTCGAGGGTCACGGGCTCGGCGATGCCGCGCGCCGCGAACCAGGCGTGGTCGACGTTGATGCAGACGTCGCCGTAGTCGATCGGGACGAGCGCGCCCTCGAAGGCGTCCTTCGTGGTGGTGGGCGCGACGACGCCCTCGTCCACCACGCGCGACGCGAACGTGTTGTCGACGCCGAACGTGAGGTCGCCCAGCGGCGCGTCCTTGGTCAGCACCAGCTGGTTGGCCAGCGTGCCGCCGTCGCCCGGCTGCACGACCTCGACCGTCAGGCCGGTCTGCTTCTCGAAGTCGGCCAGGACGCCGTCGGACAGCGCGAACGAGTCGTGCGTGACCAGCGTGACGGTGCCGGCCGACGAGCTGGGGCCGGGTTCGTCGGGACCGATGGCCGAGCAGCCCGCGAGGGCGACGACGAGGCCGACGGTGCCGATGGTGAGCGAGTGGATCCTCGCCATGGGTGATGCTCCTCCTTGGTCGGAAAGGAGGGGGTCCACGCGCGCCGACCAGAGGGCCGACGGCGAGGACTGAGAAGCCCGACTCCCTACGCCGGTATCAACCGGATCAGGTTCGAGGGTCTGCGGTGGTCCGCACTCTCAGCGTCCAGACCCGTGGGTCCGACGCTCCCCTGTCGTTCGCCGTGATCCTACGCCCGCCGCGACGACCCGGCTGCACGCTCGAGGACGGGTACCAGCACGGATGGTCGGCGGGTCCGCCCTGCCTAGCGTCGGGCTCATGGACACGAAGCTCAGGAGCGCCGCCATCCTCGCCGCCGCGCTCGCCCTGCTGGTCGCGGGATGCACCGACGCGGGGGCACCGGAACCGTCGGCAGCCCCGGCCTCGAGCTCGGGTTCGTCGGTCCGGCTGCGCATCGGGACCGGCGAGCCGCAGGGCCGTCCGGCCGCCGACGTCGTCGACGAGCTGGCGCGGCAGGTCGAGGACCTGTCGGGCGGGTCACTGACCGCGGAGGTGTCGTACGAGGTCGCCGTGACGGACTCCGACTGGGACCAGTCGCTCGTCCGAGCCCTGCAGGACGGAACGGTCGACGTCGCCGTGGTTCCCGCCCGGGCGTTCGACGTGCTCGGCATGCACTCCCTGGACGCCCTCCAGGCGCCGATGCTGGTCACGACGGAACCGCTCCTCGACGCCGTCGCCACCTCGGGCACCGCGGACGACCTGCTGGCCGGCCTCGACGGCCTCGACCTCACCGGTCTCGCACTGGTGCCGCTGGGTCTGCGCCACCTGTTCGTGTTCGGCGACGCGCCGGTCGCCCCGGAGGACTTCTCCGGGCTGACGGTCCGCGCGCCGCACTCCGAGACGACCTACGCGTTCTACCGGAGCCTGGGCGCGGTCCCGTCGGACCCGAACGGCGACCTGCTGACGCAGAGCATCCTCGACGGCTCGATCCGCGCCGCCGACTCCACCTTCGCCCTGGCCCCGAACCTGGCGCTGCCCGCGACCGCGCTGGGCGACGTGGTGCCCTCCCCGTACGCGCTCGCGATCGCGGTGCGCACGGACCTGTTCGGCGGCCTCGACGCCGACCAGCAGGACGCGCTCCGGCGCGCGGCGACCGGCACGCGCGACACGACGATCGCCCACCGGACCAGCGACGCGGACGCGGCTGCGCTGTTCTGCGCCCTGCCCGGCATGGCGGTCGTGAACGTCGGGGACGACGCCGTCGCCGCGCTGCGCGCGGCGGCGCAGCCGGTCTACGACGCCCTCGCGCAGGACGCGGGCACGGCCGCACTCCTCGGCGAGATCCGCGCGCAGGCCGGCCGGGTCGAGAAGGTCCAGGCACTCGCCGCCGACGTCGACGCCCCTCCCGACCCCGTCCAGGCGTGCGGTGGGGTGACCTCGACCGCCACGAGCCGGAGCGCGAACGTGCCGGAGGAGTTCCCCGACGGCGTGTACGAGCTCGACGTCACCCAGCAGTTCCTCACGCACCACGGTGTGGACCGCGCCACCGCCGTCGGGCACGCCGGTCATTGGGCGCTGGCGCTCGAGGACGGCGCCGTCGTGGACCCCGGCTGCCCGGGCGGCACGTACACGACCGACGCCGGCCGCCTGACGGTCACGATGGGTCCGTCGGGTCCGGACTGCGGGGCGGCGGCGGGCAAGGTGCTGTTCAGCTCGGGCTGGTCGCTCGACGGCGACCAGATGACCTTCACCGACGTCCGCTCGGGGCACGGGTTCCAGGTGCTGATCGCCGCCCTGATCGGCGGCCAGCCGTTCACGAAGACCTCCTGATGGGGCCGGTCCGCAGGACCTCGGCCGGGCCACGATGGGGGTGCGACGGTCGCCACCGTCCGCCGGCCCGCGCGAGGAGGTCCCGGTGAGGAAGGTCCGCGTCGTCGGGCTGGCCCTCGTGGCTTGCCTCGCGCTCGCCGCGTGCACCGCGGTCCCGGTGTCGAAGGCCGGTGGCGTCCGACCCGTCGTCACCCTGCGCATCGGGGCCGCCGACCCGACCGGCCGGTTCCCGACCGAGGTGTCGCGCGAGCTGGCACGACAGGTCGCGGACGCCACCGACGGCGGGGTCCGGCTGGTGCCGGTGGACGACGTGGGCCGCGACGCTCCGCACGACTTCGACCAGCTGCTCGCCCAGCAGGTCATCGACGGCGACCTCGACCTGGCGGTGGTGCCGGCCCGGGCCTGGGACGTTCTCGGCATCACGTCGTTCCAGGCCCTGTACGCCCCGTTCCTCATCACCGACGACGCCCTGCTCGACGCGGTGACCACGAGCGACGTTGCCGCCTCGATGCTCGACGGGCTGGACGGGTCGGGGGTGCAGGGGCTCGCGCTGGTGCCCGGGGGGATGCGGCACGTCTTCGGCGTCGGCGACGTCCCTCTCGGTCCCGGCGACTATGCCGGCGCCACGGTGCGCACCCCGCACTCCGAGGTGACCTGGTCGATGTTCCGTGCGCTCGGCGCGACCCCCGTCGACACGAACGGTCCGGCGTTCGGGCTGCAGCTGGCGTCCGGCGAGATCGATGCCGCCGAGTCCCTCCTCTCGACGCTGCACGAGGGAACGCCCGACCTCGTCGTCCTGGGTGACGTCATCCCGTACCCGAGCGTGCTGTCCCTGGTGATCGGCACCGAGGCTCTCGGCCGCCTGGCACCCGACCAGCGGACCGCTCTTCGCGCCGCGGCCGCCGCGACCACCGCATGGGCCGTCGAGACCCTGGCGTCCGATGCCAACCAGGCGCGAGAGCTGTGCAGCTCCGTGCCGGGGACGCGGGTGATCCTCGCGGGCCCGGCGGCGGTCGACGCGCTAAGACGGGCGACCGCGCCGGTCACCGACCGGCTGGCCAAGGACCCGGCCACGAGCGACCTCATCGACCGCATCCGGGCGATCGACCGGACCACCCCGGCCCCGACCGGCGCGGTGCAGGCGTGCGGTGCACCGGTCCCGCTCGCGACCCCGGACCCGAGCGGCCCGCCGAGCGTGCCGGCGACCTTTCCCGAGGGCACGTACCGACGGGACGTCACGCTCGACGCCCTGCTCGCGGCAGGCGTCGACGAGGTGACGGCCCGCCACCACGCGGCCGTCTGGTCGCTCACCCTGAAGGACGGGGTCCTGGTCGACCCGGGATGCCCAGGGACGACCTACACGACGACCGGCGGCCGGCTCACGGTGACCAGCGGACCCACCGGGCCGGACTGCGGGGAGGCGGCCGGCAAGGTCTTGTTCAGCGCGGGCTGGCACCTCGACGGCGACCAGATGACCTTCACCGACGTCCTCACGGGTCACGGCTCCGACGTCCTCATCGCGGCGATCTTCGGGGGTGGCCCGTTCACGAAGATCGCGTGAGGCGCACAGTCCTCGTCGTCGACGACCACGCGGCGTTCCTCGACGCCGCCTGCACACTGCTCGCCGCGGAGGGCTTCGACGTCGTCGGCCGAGCGGCGACCGGCGCGGCGGCGGTCGCTCTTGCCGCGCTCCTGCACCCCGCCGTGGTGCTGCTGGACGTGCGGCTGCCGGACATCAGCGGCTTCGAGGCGGCCGCCCGCCTCGACCTGCTCGTGCCGCCACCCCAGGTGGTCCTCGTGTCCAGCCTCTCGGTCGCGGAGGTCCGGCCCCGGCTCGCGGCCTCGACCGCGATCGCCTTCCTGCCGAAGTCGGAGCTCAGCGGCTCGGCCCTGCGGCAGCTGCTGGAGGCGTGGTGAGCACTGCGGGGCGGGCGCTCGTCGGCGGCACGCTCGGGATCGCGCTCGGGCTGCTGCCGGCGCGCGGCCTCCCCCTGGCCGAGGCTGCGCCCGACCTCCTGGTCGGTGCGGCATGGGCCGCGACGGCCGCGGTCGTGGTCCCGCGGGCCCGGTCGTCCGCTGCCCTGGCGGCGGCCGTCGCCGTGACCTGGTTCCTCGCCGATGTCGAGCCGGCCGCGGCGCTCTGGCACCGCGCGGTACTGGTGCACCTCCTGCTGGCGATGCCCGGTCTCCTGCCCCGGACGCGCACCGGTCGCGTCGTCGTGCTCGCGGCGTACGCGTCGGCATTCACCAGCGCCCCCTGGGTGTCGATGGCGCTCGCGGCCGCGGTCGTCGCCGCGCTCGCCGTCGAACGGTCGGGCACGCACGGTCGGCGCCGGCACGTGCGGACCGTGGCCCTGCGGACGGGTGTCGCGCTCGCGGTCATGTGGGCCCTTGCCGCGCTGGTGCTCGCCGTGTCGGTGCTGCCGCGATCCGGGTTGGCGGTGCTGCTCACGTACGACGCGGTCCTGGTGGCAGCCGCGGTCGCCGTCGCGGGCGCGCTGCTCCCCGCCCGCGCGCAGCGGGCCACCGACCTGGTCGTCGAGCTGGGTGAGGTCCGCTCGGGCGTGCTCGAGGACGCGCTACGGAACGCGCTGCGCGACCCGGACCTCGTGGTCGGCTTCTGGGAGCGCGACGGGTACGTCGACGCGGACGGCAGGGTCGTCGCCGACGGAGCACCGCCCCCGGGGCGCGCACGCACCACGGTCGTGGCGGCCGGCCGGCCGGTCGCGCTGGTCGAGCACGACGTCGCCCTGCTGGACGAGCCCGCGCTGCTGACCGCGATCGACTCCGCCACGCGCCTGACCAGCAGCAACGTCGCCCTGCAATCGGCGGCACGCGCTCACGTCCGCGCCGTGGAGCGGTCGCGGGCGCGACTGGTCACGACCTCCGCGCGGGAGCGCGCCACCGTGCGCGCCGAGATCGAGAGCGGCAGCGGCGCACGGATCGCCGCCGTGCTGGACGCGCTGCCCGCCCACGGCGACCCGCATCTCGCGGCGGCGGCCGAGCACCTGCGCCGCACGCTCGAGGACCTGAACGCGCTCACCCGCGGGTTGTCCCCGCGCGCGTCGGCCGGGACGTTGCCCGAGCTCCTCGACGAGCTCGCGGGCGTCGGCCCGACCCCCGTCGTCGTCGACGCACCGGACGTCCGCCTGGGCGACGCGCCGCGCTCGGCCGTCTACCTCACGTGCGCCGAGGCGCTCGCGAACGTGGCGAAGCATGCTCGCGCCCACGTGGTCCACCTGGTCGCGCGCGTCGACGGCGAGATCCTCTCGATCGAGGTGCGCGACGACGGCGTCGGCGGCGCACGGGTGCGCGGGGGTGGCGGGCTCGCGGGCGTCGCCGACCGGCTCGAGGCGCTCGGCGGCAGCGTCGTCGTCACCTCGCCGCCGGGGGAGGGCACCCGGCTGGTCCTGACGGTGCCGCTCGGGTCGGGTACGCCGTGAGCGTCGTGGCGACCGCTCCCGCGCCGACCGTCCGTGCCGCCCGCGCGACCAGGCGGACCCCGACCGTCGGCCGGGCCGCGCTGGCCTGCGCCGCCGCCGTCGTGGCCGTGGTGTCCGTCGGCGTGCTGCGCGCGGGGTGGTCGACGTCCGGCGGGGTGAGCACCATCGGACGTCCGAGCCTCGTCGTGGCGGCCTGGGTCGCCGCCGGCCTCGCGCTCGCGGCCGGCGGGCTGGCCGCACTGCTCTCCCGCGGCGCGGTGCGGGGGGACGCGTCGCGGGAGCCCGCGGTCGGTTCGGCTGCGAGCGCCGCAGCCGTCGCCTGGTGCGCGGCGGTCTGGGCCGCCTGGGCCGCCGAACCCGCCCCCGTTCGCGTCGTCGGGGCGACGCTGGCCGCCCTCCTGCCCGCCGCCCTGCTGCACCTCGCCGTCGCGGTGCGCGGGCGACCCGACGGGCGGTTCGTCGTCGCCTACGGGCTCCTCGGTGCCGTCGGGCTGGCCCGGGCCCTCGTGGTGAACCCCTTCCTCGACCCCACCTGCCGGACGGCGTGCGACGCGCGCGCGGTCGTCGCCACGACGTCGACGGCGCCCGCCTCCACGCTCGGCGTCGCGCTGCTGGTCCTCACGGCCCTCGTCGGCGCACTGGCGGCGGTCGTCGCCGCCCTCGCCGCCCGCCGCGTCTCATGGCCGCGGACGGGCCTCCTCGTCCTGGTGGCCCTGGCGGGCGCGGGCGAGGTCGTCTGGGCCGCGATCCCGGGCGCCAGGCCTGTCGACGGCCCGCCCGTCGAGGTGGCCACCGTGCTGCTCGTGGCGAGGTCGGCCGTCCTCGTCGCACTCGGCGCCGGACTCGTCTTGTGGGCGCTGTACCTCGCGGGCCGTCGTCGTGATGTCGTCACGCTGGCCGCCCGGCTGGGTGCTGCACCGCGCCTGGGAGCGTTGCAGGACGAGCTCTCCCGCGCGCTGGGGGACGCCCGGGTCGAGGTGCGCTTCTGGCTGCCGCACTCCCACCGGTGGGTCGGCGCCGGCGGTCAGGCCGTCGGACCCTTCGCCGCCGGCGGGGCCGGCACCGCGACGATCACCCGCGGCGGCGAGGTCGTCGCGGCCATCCGGCACGATGCGGACCTGGCCTCCTCCGACGAGCTCGAGCGGCTGGTCGGGCCGGCCGCGCGCGTGGCGATCGACAGCGAGAGGATGCGGGCGGAGACCCTCGCGCAGCTCACGGACCTGCGCGCGTCGCAGCAGCGGCTCGTCGCGGCCGGGGACGCCGCCCGGAGGCAGCTCGAGCGCGACCTCCACGACGGCGCCCAGCAACGGCTCATCGCCGCGAGCTACGCGCTGCGGCTCGCCACGCCGACGGAGCAGACGGCCGACTGGCTCGCGGAAGTACTCGGTGCGCTCGAGGACCTCCGTCGGCTCGCCCATGGCGTCTTCCCCGCCGTCCTGGCCGACTCGGGACTGGCGGCGGCTCTCGGGACGCTCGCGGACCTGTCCGGCGCGGTGCTCGACCCCGTTCCGGACCGCCGCGTCGATCCCGCGGTCGAGCTGACGGCCTACCTCGTGGTCGCCCGCGCGCTGGCCGCAGGGGCCGCGAGCGCTCGGGTGTCCGTCCGTTCCGTCGGCGACGAGCTCGTGGTGACCGTCACGGGCTGTCGGGCGCCGGACATGGACGGCCTCGACGACCGGGTCGGGGCGTTGGGCGGGACGCTGGCCGCCGACTCGGCGGGCGTCCGGGCGGTGCTGCCGTGCGCGTAGTGGTTGCCGACGACAGCCTGCTGACGCGCGAGGGCATCGTGCACCTGCTGACGACAGAGGGCGCCGACGTGGTCGGACAGGCCGGCGACGCCGAGCGTCTCCTCGCTCTCGTCGCGACGCTGTCGCCGGACACCGCCGTCATCGACATGCGGATGCCCCCGACCTACACGGACGAGGGGATCGTCGCAGCCGAGGCGATCCTGCGCAGCCACCCGTCCGTCGCGGTCCTCGTCCTGTCCCAGTACGTCGAGCCGACCTACGCCCTCCGACTCGTGCAGGAGCGACCCGGGGGTGTGGGCTACCTGCTCAAGGAGCGCGTGTTCGACGCCGCCGTCCTGCTCGACGCCCTGCGTCGGCTGGGTGCCGGCGAGACCGTCGTGGACCCGGCGATCGTCTCGATGCTGCTGGGCCGGCGCCGGCCCGAGGATCCTCTGGAGACCCTGTCCGCGCGGGAGCGGGAGGTCCTCGCCCTGCTGGCCGAGGGGCTGTCGAACCGGGGCATCGCGCAGCGTCTCGTGGTCAGCGAGCGGACTGTCGAGACGCACGTCACCCGGACGTTCGCCAAGCTGGGACTGGCCGAGGAGCCCTCGGCGCACCGGCGCGTCCTCGCTGCGCTCACCTATCTGCGATCGGCTCGCTGAGCGTCACGAGCCCTCTCGGGTCTACGGTCGTGACTGGCCACCGTGACCCGTGGAGGAACCGCATGTCGGACGACAAGCAGACGCAGTCGATCGTCGCCAAGCTCATCGGCGCGGGCGCGGCCCTCGCCGCCGCGTTCGTCGTGCAGCAGGTGCTCAACCAGGCGTGGAAGGCCAAGACCGGCCACAAACCGCCGAAGGCCGACGACCAGGGCGACGCCGGCCTCTCCGAGGTCGTCGTCGCGGCCGCGCTCACCGGCGCCCTGGTCGCGGCGGCCCGGGTGCTGGCCACCCGTGGCACCGCGCGGTTCACCGCGAAGGTGGACGAGAAGCCGGACCTCAACCCGACCGACTGAAGCCCGACGGGCTCAGGTTCGGCGTCCCGGAGATGCCGAACTCGCGCAGCACCCGCCGCGCCGCGTACCACCCGCCGAGCCCGTGCACGCCGGGACCGGGCGGGGTCGACGCCGAGCACAGGTAGACGCCGGCGCGGCCCGAGAAGTAGGGGTCCAGCCGCCGGGTCGGACGGGCGAACAGCTGGCCGATGGTGGCGGCGCCCGCGGAGATGTCGCCGTCGACGTAGTTCTCGTTGTGGTCGGCGAGGTGGGCGGCCGGGGTGCAGCGGGAGGTCACCACGACGTCCCGGAAACCCGGCGCGTACCGCTCGATGTGCCGCGTGACCGCCTCGGTGACGTCCACGTCTGACCCGCGGGGCACGTGCGCGTACGTCCACAGCGGGCGCCGCCCGCCGTGCGACCGGGACCCGTCCACGACCGTCGGGTCGCTGACCAGCGTCATCGGTAGCTCCGCATGCTCGCCGCGCGCGACCGCGTTCTCGGACGACGCCATCTCGGCCCGCGTCCCCCCGACGTGCACCGTCCCGGCGAAGCCGACCTCGGGCACGGCCCACGGCACCGGCCCGTCGAGCACGAAGTCGACCTTGGCCGCGGCGTCGCCGTACCGGAAGGCCGACAGCTGGTCCCGCGCGCGCGGCGGAAGCCGGTCCCCCAGCACCTCGACGAGCGCTCGCGGCGTCGTGTCGAAGACGTAGCAGTGCGCCATCGGGAGGTCCCCGTGGCGCCGGACGCGGTGGTCGGTGCGGACGGTGCCGCCGTGCGCGACCAGGTCGTCGACGAGGGCCGCGGTGAGGGCGCCCGAGCCCCCGCGAGGGATGGGCCACCCGCCCTCGGCGTGCCCGAGCGTCGCCAGCAGGAGCGCGGTCCCGGCGGCCGCGAGGGACGGCAGGCGGCTGATGGCGTGGGCGGCGACGCCGGTGAGGAGTGCGGGGGCGACGTCGTCGACGAACCGCCGGTCCCACGCGCGCGTGCCCTGCTCCAGCACCCCGAGCCCGAACCGCGCCGCGGCCCGCGGGTCGACGAGCGGCACCGACCGCTTGTCGCCGAGCGCGACCTTCACCGCGTCGGCGGCGTCGATCGACCCGACCAGCGACCGCCAGACCGGGCCGTCGACGCCGAGCGCCTCGACCGTCCGCTGGAGGTCCCGGTAGGCGATCCCCGCCCGGCCGTCCGGAAGCGGGTGCGCGTACGAGACCTCGGGGACCAGGAGCTCCACGCCGCGGGCCGGCAGGTCGAACGCGCGGAAGAACGGGGACGCCCAGGCCATGGGGTGCACGGCCGAGCAGACGTCGTGCACGATCCCGTCCGCCAGGCCGAGGTCGAGCGTGCGCGCCCCGCCGCCGACCGTCGGCTGCGCCTCGAGCACCTCGACGAGCAGGCCCGCGCGGGCCAGCGTCACCGCCGCCGCGAGCCCGTTGGGCCCGGAGCCGACGACGACGACGTCCGGCCGGCTCATGACTGCGCGCGCTCGCTCTCGTCGCCCTGCGCGCGCTCGACGTCGTCGGTCAGCTCGTCCACCACCAGCAGGTCCCGCCGGACCTTCCCGGTCCGGTAGCCCGCGCGGCCGACCATGTGCGCCGCGACGGGCGCGGTGAGCATCTGGAACACGGCCACCAGCACCAGGGCCCACACGGCGCCGCCCGACCGCAGCCGCAGAGCCAGCCCGATGAGCACGAGGATCAGCCCGAGCACCTGCGGCTTGGTGCCGGCGTGCATGCGCGCCAGCAGGTCGGGGAAGCGCAGCACGCCGACGCCGGCGGCGAACGCGAAGAACGCGCCGCCCAGCAGGCAGACCGCGGAGGCCACGTCGGCCACCGTCGTCCACTGGTCCTGCGTCATCGCACCTCCCCTTCGGCTCCGCCGCCGTGGTGCTCGTCGCTCTCTGCGCGACGGCCCGTACGCCGACCCTCCTCCGCGCCGTCCTCGGCGTCCATCCGCTCCGCCTCCTGTGCTGCGATCTCCTCGCGTGTCCGCACGCGCCCCTCGCCCTCGGGTTCCACGGACGCGAACCGAGCGATGGTCACCGACCCCACGAAGCCGACCAGCGAGAGCACCACGAGGATGGGCACCACGTCGGTCCGGCGGTTGACGGCCGCGTAGAGCGCGACCGCCGCGATCATCGTCGTCACCACGATGTCGAGCGCGATCGTCCGGTCGAGCATCGACGGACCCTTCTCCGCACGGATCACGGCCAGCGCGAAGCCGAGGGTGAGCAGCACCCCGCAGATCACGACGACGACGGTCATGCGCGCACCCCCAGCCCGGCCGCGGCCAGCTCCTCGTCCGAGGCGAACGCCCGCAGGACCCGCTCCTCCTGGTCCAGCACGGACTGCCGCGCGGCCTCGATGCCCCCGCTCTGCTGCACGTCGAGCACGTGCAGGTAGAGCATCCCCGTGAGGCGGTGCGCCTCGACCACGAGCGAGCCGGGCACCAGGGTCGCCAGCTCGGCGGTCATGGTCAGGTAGAGGTCCGAGTGGCTGCGCAGCTGCACCCCGATCACCGCGCCGCGCGGCACGTAGCGGGGCCGCAGCGCGATGAGGCTGACCTCGAACGAGGCGCGGACCAGGTCGGCCGCGAACCGCACGAACAGCCGGACCAGACCCACGGGCCGGATCCGGCCGTGGAACTCGATGGGCGCCATCCGCAGCCCGCTGGTCACGGCGAGCGCGAGGACCAGCCCCGCGAGCACGTTGCCCACGGACAGGTCGCCCCACAGGAAGACCCAGACCACGGTCAGCCAGGCGACCGTCGCCCACTGGGTGCGCCAGGCTCGACGGCGCGGGTGCAGGCTCATGGGTGCGTCTCCGCGACGTCGTCGGACACGCCCTGGCCGCGCTCGCCGTCGGGCAGCACGGCGTCGACGTAGGGCGTCTGCTCGGTGAGCGCGACGGCCGCGCGCTCCGTGTAGGCGTACAGGGGACCCGCGGCGACGGTGAGCAGGAGGCCGACTCCGACGAGTGCGGCGGTCGGGGCGACCATGCCGAAGGGCAGGCGGACCGGCGGGCGGGGCGTCTCGGGCACCTGCCAGAAGGCCTTGTTCCACGCCTTGACCAGCGCGTAGAGCGTGAGCAGGGACGTCACGACGCTGCCGACGACGAGCACGTACGCCAGTGGTGTCCCAACTTGTACACCGGCCTCGAGCAGCCCGACCTTGCCGAGGAACCCGGACAGCGGCGGGATGCCGGCCAGGTTCATGGCGGGCACGAAGAACAGGATCGCGAGCACGGGCGTGAGCTTGGCCAGCCCGCCCAGCTTGGTCAGGGACGTGGACCCGCCCGCGCGCTCGACCAGGCCCACCACGAGGAACAGCGCGGTCTGCACCGTGATGTGGTGCACGACGTAGTAGATGGCGGACGTGTAGCCCAGGTCGGTGGCGAGCGCGACGCCGAACACCATGAACCCGATGTGGCTGACCAGCGTGAACGACAGGAGTCGCTTGATGTCGTCCTGAGCGACCGCGCCGAGGATGCCGACCACCATCGTGGCCAGCGCCGCCCAGAGCAGGGCGTCGTCCAGCCGGCCGTCGGGGAACAGCAGCGTCTGCGTGCGGATGATCGCGTACACGCCGACCTTGGTCAGCAGGCCCGCGAACACCGCGGTGACCGGCGCCGGGGCGGTCGGGTAGGAGTCAGGCAGCCAGGCGGACAGCGGGAAGATGGCCGCCTTGATCGCGAACGCGAGGAGCAGCAGGACCTGGAGCACGAGCCGCACGCCGGGGTCGATCTCGGGCAGCCGGAGCGCCAGCTGCGCCAGGTTCACGGTCCCGCAGGCGGCGTAGATCATCGCGATCGCGACCAGGAACAGCACCGAGCTGAGCAGGGCCACGACGATGTAGATGGTCCCCGCGCGGATGCGCTCGCCGGTGCCGCCCAGCGTGATGAGCACGTAGCTGGCGGCCAGCAGGATCTCGAACCCGACGTAGATGTTGAACAGGTCCCCCGACAGGAACGCGTTGGCCACGCCCGCGGTCAGCACCAGGTACGTCGGGTGGTAGATCGAGACGGGCGCGGACTCCTCGTCGTCCTCGCTGCCCTGCGCCAGCGAGTACAGGAGGACGCAGAGCGTCACGGCGCTCGAGATGGTGAGCATGAGCGCGGACAGCCGGTCGGCCACCAGGTCGATGCCCACGGGCGCGGCCCAGCCGCCGACGTCGACCACCAGCGGGCCGTCGTCGGCAAGGACCAGCAAGGTCACGCTGGCCAGCAGCACCAGGCTCAGCGCCACCACCGAGACGAACCGCTGCAGGTTGGGCCGCCGGTAGAGCGCGAGCGCGAGGCCGGCCGCGGACAGCGGGATGACGACGGGCAGCGGGACCACCCAGGTGAAGTCGCTCACGACGACACCTCCGGGGCTCGTGCCGGCGCGCCTTCGTCGGTCTCGTCCCGCGCCTCCGCGGCCTCCTGGTCCAGCGTCTCCGCGGCGACCGCCATGTCGGAGTCCGTGACGGCGAGCTCGTCGAGCGCGGCGAGGCGGGCGATGCGGCGGTCCTCGACGTCGTCCTGGACCTCGTCGTGCCGGTGCAGCTGCCACGAGCGGTAGGCCATGGCCAGCAGGAACGCGGTCATGCCGAGCGTGATGACGATGGCCGTGAGCACCATCGCCTGCGGCAGCGGGTCGCTCATCTGCCCCTCGGGCTCCACACCGACGATCGGCGGCCGGCCCGCGGCACCGCCGGCGACGAGGAACAGCAGGTTGGCGCCGTTCCCGATGAGGATGACGCCGATGAGCACGCGCGACAGGCTGCGCTCGAGCAGCAGGTAGACCCCCGCCGCGAAGAGCACGCCGATGGTGACGACGAGGACGATGTTGGGGCTCATGTCGATCACGGCACGCCCCCGCCCCAGCCGGACGGCTTGGCGCCGGCCTGCACCTGCGTCGGCACGTCCCGCTCGCTGTCCGTGGCGCCGCCGGCGGCGTCGACGGACACCGGGTCCTCGCCCGTCTCGGCCCGTCGGTCGATCTCGGCGCCGAGGCTGCGCAGGATGTCGAGCACCAGGCCGACGACGACGAGGTACACGCCGATGTCGAAGAACAGCGACGTCACCAGGTGCAGGTCGCCGATCACCGGCAGGTGGATGTCGAGGATCCAGGACTGCAGCACCTCGCCGCCCGCCAGCAGCGCCAGCAGCCCGACGCCGGCCGAGAGGAACAGCCCGAGCCCCAGCAGCAGACCCGGCTGCACCGGCGCTGCCTCACCCAGCTCGTACCGGCCGCCCGCGAGGTAGCGGACGATGAGCGCGATGCCCGTGACCAGGCCCGCCGCGAACCCGCCGCCGGGGGCGTTGTGGCCGCTGAACAGCAGGTAGACCGAGTAGACGATCATCGTGTGGAACAGCAGGCGGACGACCACCTCGAAGATGACCGACCGCCGCTGCGGCGCCAGCGTCCGGCCCGCATGCAGCCACTCCCGCCCGCGTGAGGCGCTCGACGGGACCGCGGACTCGTCACGATCGGCGACGATGCCGCCCGCGTCCACCACCGCCTCGTCGCCGCCGGGGCGCCGCAGCGCGGCCATCGGGTCGGCGGTGCCGCCCCACACCGCGCGGTCCTGGCGCGCGTCCTGCGCCCGGTAGATGGCGCCGGCCCGCCGGGAGAGGAAGACCAGGGACGCCACGCCGGTCGCGGCCACCAGCAGCACCGAGATCTCGCCCATCGTGTCCCACGCGCGGATGTCGACCAGCGTCACGTTGACGATGTTCTTCCCGCCGCCGAACCGCACCGCCTCCTCCGCGAAGTCCTTGGACACCGGCAGGTGCATGCGCGCCCCCGGGGCGACGAGCGCGACACCCGCGACCGTCAGTCCCACGGCGAGCCCGAGGGCCAGGCGCACCCAGCGGCTGGCGGCGAGCGGGCGGTCGGAGAAGTACGGGGGCAGCCGCCGCAGCACGAGCACGAAGACCACGAGCGTCACGGTCTCGACCAGCACCTGCGTCAGCGCGAGGTCGGGGGCGCCGTGCAGCAGGTACAGGCCGGCCACGGAGTAGCCGCCGATGCCCAGCAGGATCACGGCCTTGAGCCGGCGACGAGCTCGGACCACCAGCAGCGCGGAGACGATCGTGCCGGCGGCGAACACCAGCTGCGCGGGGTTGTCCCAGACCGTGAAGCTGCTGGGGACCGTGGTGCTGACCAGCGTCGTCGTGCCGACGGCGAGCACGAAGACGACGAGGATCAGGCCGAGGTACAGCGGCAGGGAACCGCGCTGGGTGACCGCGGTGACGTCCGCCGCGACGTCGTCGAGACGCCGCATGAAGCGTCGGTAGACCTTGTCCGCCTCCGGCCCGTGGTACGCCGCGGTCTGCAGGCGCTCGACGCGGTCGCGGACGACGAACAGCAGCGCGCCGGCCAGCAGGATCGCCAGCGTGAGCACGAACGTCGGCGTGAACCCGGCCCAGAGGACGAGGTGGCCCGGCAGCCCCTCGGGATAGGTGTCCGCGTACGGCCGCAGCAGGTGCTCGCCCAGCTGCGGCAGCAGCGCGACCGCCAGCCCGAGCACGGCGAGGATCATCGCCGGCCACACCAGCAGCAACGACGGGTGCGTGATCGCGGCCGGGCGGGCGTCGTCGTGCGCCGCCTCGCCGAGGGACGTGCCGGGCGCGGTCGACTCCTCGAGCGACTCGGGCACCACGGCCGGCTTCGTCGCAAAGGCCCCCCACCACAGCCGGAGCCCGTACGCGACGGTCAGCACGGAGCCCACCGACACCGCGACCAGCACGGCCATCCCGACGGCCGACTCGTCCAGGTGCCCGAGCGCCTCGAGCCCGGCCTCCTTGGCCACGTACCCGGCGAACGGCGGCAGCCCGATCATCGACGCGGTGGCCAGCGCGCCCGCGAGCGCGGTCAGCTTGAGCTCTCGGCCGACGCCCGACAGCCGCCGCAGGTCCCGCGTGCCGGTCGCGGCGTCCACCACACCGACGACGAGGAACAGGGCCGCCTTGAACATCGCGTGCGCGCCCAGCATCGCCAGCCCGGCCAGCGCCGTCGCCCGCGTGCCGAGCCCGACCAGCAGGATGATGAGCCCCAGCTGGCTGACCGTGCCGAACGCCAGGATGAGCTTGAGGTCGTGCTGCCGCAGCGCCCGGTACCCGCCGAGCAGCATGGTCCCGCAGCCGAGCACGACGACGATCCACTGCCACGTCGGGTCCAGCGAGTACGCCGGCGCGAACCGCGCGACCAGGTACACACCGGCCTTCACCATCGCCGCGGCGTGCAGGTACGCGCTCACCGGGGTCGGTGCGGCCATCGCCGCCGGCAGCCAGAAGTGGAACGGGATCAGCGCCGACTTGGTCACCGCGCCGGCCAGCAGGCAGACGATCGCGACGGTCACCGCGGGGGTCCCCTGCGGCGGGTTCGCGATCACCTCGGAGAGCCGGTACGTCCCCGCCGACTCGCCCAGGAGCACGATGCCGACCAGCATCGCCAGCCCGCCCGCGGTGGTGATGACGATGGCCTGCATGGCCGCGCGCCGGCTCGCCTTGCGCTCGTTGTAGTGGCCGATGAGCAGGTACGACGTCACCGTCGTGAGCTCCCAGAACACGAACAGCAGCAGCATGTCGTCGGCCGTGACCAGGCCCAGCATCGCGCCGGAGAACGCGACGAACACACCGCCGAACCGCCCGAGGCCCGACGCGCTCGTCTTGAAGTACGCCGTGCAGTAGACGAGCACCAGGGCACCGACGCCGCCGACGATGAGCGTCATCAGCCACGACAGCGTGTCCAGCCGGAACGTCAGCTCCAGCCCGAGCGCGGGGATCCAGTCGACCTGCTCGACCGGGCCGTTCCCGGCCTGCACCTGCGACGTCCAGCTCAGCGCCCAGACGGCCGCCGAGGCCGGCGCGAGCGCCAGGACCCAGAACGCCTTGCGACCCATCACGCGGACGAGCAGGGGCGCGACGACGGCTGCGGCCAGGTGAACGGCGAGCAGCAGCAGCACGTCCGGCTCCGTCCTGTAGGGCGGGTGGTCGGTCGGGTCAGGTCGTCAGGTTCTCGTTGTCACGGGCAGCTACGAGCATGCGCGGCCGGCGTCGTCCTGAGCCCCCGCGATGCACTGAAGATTTGGTCAAGACTCTACCAACCGATTTCCCACACCCCCTCCCACACCTCAGACCTCACCCACCACGAACCGGCGCCGAGGTCGTGAGTTCTGGACGAAGTCGCGAGTCGTAGCGCACGACTTCGTCCTCGACTCACGACCTCGGCCGACGGGTGGGTGCCGTCCGGACGGCGACGCGACGGACGTCCCGGGCCGCGGGCGCATCGGCGCCGCTAGCGTGGCGGCGTGGATGCGCTGCAGGTGGTGTGCCTGGTCGTCGTGATCGTCGCGACCGTGGTCGGTGTCGCGATCTTCGCGCGCGGCGCGGGCGCCATCGTGCGGACCGTCCGCATCGGCCGGCCGGCGTCCGGGCGCTGGGCGCCGGTGGGTCCCCGGGTGGCGACGCTCACGCGCGAGGTCCTCGGGCACAGGCGGTTCCAGCACCGCCCGGTGGTCAAGGTCGCGCACTGGGTCGTCATGGTGTCGTTCGCCCTGCTGTTCCTCACGCTGGTGACCGGCTACGGGCAGGTGGTGGACCCGTCCTTCTCGCTGCCGCTGATCGGGCACTTCCCGCCGCTGGAGTGGGCCATCGAGGCGATCGCCTGGGCATCGCTGGTCGGCATCCTGGCGCTGATCACGCTGCGGGTCCGGCTCGGCTCGTCGGAGCGCGGGTCGCGGTTCTTCGGGTCGAACCAGCCGCAGGCGTTCTTCGTCGAGGCCACCGTGCTCGTGGTCGTGCTCTGCGTGCTCGTGCTGCGCGGCCTGGAGTACGCGCTCGGCCCGCAGGACGCGTGGCACTTCCCGCTGACGGCCTGGTTCGGCGCGTCGTGGAGCGGAGTGGCGACGACGACCCTGGAGGCCGCCGTCGTGGTCGTCGCGACCGTGAAGATCGTCGTCTCGATGTCCTGGTTCGTCGTCGTCGGGCTGCAGCCCACGATGGGCGTCGCGTGGCACCGGTTCCTCGCGATCGTCAACGTGTACGCGCGCCGCGAGCCCGCCGGCGGCGTCGCGCTGGGCCCGCTGCAGCCGCTGACGCTGGGCGGCGCGCCCGTCGACCTCGCGGCGCTCGAGGAGCTGCCCGACGACGCCCGGCTCGGCGTCGGCGCGATCGAGGACTTCACGTGGAAGGGCCTGCTCGACTTCTCCACCTGCACCGAGTGCGGCCGCTGCCAGGACCAGTGCCCGGCGTGGGCGACGGGGAAGCCCCTCTCGCCGAAGCTGGTCACGCTCGCCCTGCGGGACCACGCCGCCGCGACGGCGCCCTACCTGCAGGCGGGCTCGGCGGACCACGCGGGCCTCGACCTGCTCGGGTCCGGCGTCATCGACCCCGACGCCCTCTGGGCCTGCACCACCTGCGGCGCGTGCGTCCAGCAGTGCCCGGTCGATATCGAGCACGTGGACGCCATCGTCGACATGCGGCGCTACCAGGTCCTCATGGAGTCGGCGTTCCCCAAGGAGCTGGGCGGCACGTTCAGCAAGCTGGAGCGGCAGGGCAACCCGTGGGGGCTGCCCGCGCGGAACCGGCTGAGCTGGGCGAAGGGGCTGGACTTCGACGTGCCGGTGGTGGGCGTCGACGTGGAGTCCGCGGCCGACCTCGAGTACCTGTTCTGGGTGGGCTGCGCGGGCGCGTACGAGGACCGGGCGATCCGCACGACGAAGGCGGTCGCGGAGCTGCTGCACACGGCCGGCGTCGGCTTCGCGGTGCTGGGTGAGCGGGAGTCCTGCACGGGCGACCCGGCGCGGCGGGCGGGGAACGAGCTGCTCTTCCAGATGCTCGCGAGCGGCAACGTCGAGACCCTCAACGAGGTCGGCGCCCAGCGGATCGTCGTCACCTGCGCGCACTGCTTCAACACCATCGCGCGCGAGTACCCGCAGCTGGGCGGCCGGTACGAGGTGGTCCACCACACCGAGCTGCTCAACACCCTGGTCGCGGACGGTCGGCTGACCCCGCTGCCGTCGACCGACGAGCGGACCGTGACGTACCACGACCCCTGCTACCTGGGCCGGCACAACCAGGTCTACGCGCCGCCGCGTGAGCTGCTCGGCGCGATCCCGGGCCTGCAGCTGGCCGAGATGCCGCGCAACCGCGAGCAGTCGTTCTGCTGCGGCGCGGGCGGGGCGCGCGTGTGGATGGAGGAGTCGATCGGCACCCGCATCGGCACCGTCCGGGCCGACGAGGCGATCGCCACCGGCGCCGACGTCGTCGCGACCGCCTGCCCGTTCTGCACGGTGATGCTGTCCGACGGCGTCGCTGCGGCCCACACCGTCGGCGTCCCCGAGGTCACCGACATCGCCCTGCTCCTCCTGGACCGCGTGAAGGAGACCCCGTGATCGGCCCCCGCAGCACCGAGCAACGCCAGCAGGACGCGCTCTACCGGCTCGGCCACGACGTCGACGCGTGGGTCGCGACGACGGACACCGCGACGGGCGCGCCGCGCCTGACCCCGCTCTCGTTCCTCTGGCACGACGACGCGCTGATCTTCTCGACCCTCGGCACCAGCCCGACCGCGCACAACCTCGCGACGAACCCGTCCGTGCAGGTCGGCATCGGGCTGACCCGCGACGTCCTGCTGGTCCAGGGCACGGTCGAGGTGCTCGCTGAGGTGACCGAGCAGCTCGGCGACGCCTTCGCGGCCAAGGCCGGCTTCGAGCCCCGCTCGCTGCGCGACCCGTACCCGTACTTCCGGCTCACGCCACGGACGATCCAGTCCTGGCGCGAGGAGGACGAGCTGGCGGGCCGTTGGATCATGCGCGACGGCGCCTGGCTGACTCCGGACGCCTGACGTCTGAGGTCTGTGTGAAGACTTCGTCTCGCTGGGCGCGACGAAGTCTTCACGCAAGCGACCACCACGGGTCTGGGCTGCTGTCAGCAGCTACAGGGGCTCCTGCACGAGCTGGTCCCAGTCGGTGACGATCTCGACCGACCCAGCCGACGCCCACGTGGCCAGCTGGTCGGTCGCGTGCGGGCTCGCCGGGTCGCCGGACGCGCCGAACGGCACGCCCCACCGGCTGCGGGCGCGGTCGTCGAGGTCCCACACCCATCTCGCCACCGACCCGCGCCAGGACCGGTCGCTGACGCCCGGCACGCTCGCGGTGCAGCGGACGCAGTCCGTGTCTCCGGACAGCGGGACGGGGTCGACGGCCGGGGCGGGGAAGCCGAGCAGGACCGGGACCGGCTGCAGGCGGTGGCGGTCGCCCCACGTCTCGTCGGTCGGCGACGACGCGACACGCTCCAGGGCCTCGCGCGCCACGGCCGCGCCGTCGATCCCGAGGGTCGTCGCGGCCAGGAGCTGCGGCAGCGCGTCGGCGACCCGTCCGGCCACCGTGAGCCAGGGGTCGAGCAGCACGCCGTGCCCGTGCGGCTCGTGCAGCGGCGCGAGCGCCGGGTGCGCGGTGAGCAGGACCGCCACCTCGGACCGCCACGCGGCGAACGAGCCGGCGTCGGCGCTGCCCGCGGACATGTGGCGGTCCCACGCCAGCAGCCGGTCGCGCAGCACGGCGGCCGCGGGCGAGAGGTCGTCGGCGCGCCGCACCCACCCGAGCAGCTCGTCGGCGCTGCCGAGCAGGGTGTCGCCGTGGACCTCGGTCATCTCGGCGGGCGTCCAGGCGCGGCCCCCGGACAGCAGCGCCCGGATCCGTCGCGCCCGGTACGGCGCCACGTAGGCGCGCCCGAGGTCGCGCTCGGGGGCGGTGGGCTTCTCGTTGGCGTCCACCGCCACGCCGACCACGGGCGCGGGGTCCGCCAGCGGGTGCCA
Organism: Cellulomonas sp. P4_D11; assembly: GCF_056401915.1. Taxonomy (NCBI): domain Bacteria; kingdom Bacillati; phylum Actinomycetota; class Actinomycetes; order Micrococcales; family Cellulomonadaceae; genus Cellulomonas; species Cellulomonas sp. P4_D11. The sequence continues at coordinate 94,774 of NZ_JBFUIK010000005.1, forward strand.
CGGGGACGGTCGCGCGGCGTCGGACCAGGCGTCGTGGGGCAGGCGGCGGTCGTGCGCGGGCCGCGTCACGACGAGACCCGCGTCGAAGGTCAGCACGGCACCGTCGGCGTCGGCGGCGAGCACGCGGTTGACCGGGTCGACCCACGCGCGCACGGCGTCGGCCACGTCGGCGGCGGACCGGGACCGGAGGAGGGGCAGCAGGCAGGAGAACCCGACGTCGGAGGCCACCCGGGCCGGGAACCGGATGCTCAGGCCGTCGAGCACGAGTGGTCCGCGGTCGGTCTCGATCACGTCGACGGCGACGTCGGCTCCGCCGCGCACCCGGATCGTCTCGGTGTGCCGGGCGACGGAGGTCCAGCCATCCGGGCCCAGCGCGGTCAGGCCGTCGTCGGAGAGCCGCTCCCGGAAGACCTCGACGTGGTGCGCGATGGCGTTGGTGATCCCCCACGCGGCCGCCCCCGTGTGCCCGAAGTGCTGCACGCCCGGCACGCCCGGGAACGCCAGACCGACCACGTCGAACTCGTCGCACGCGAGCCTGACCTGCTGGTACACGCCCGGCAGCTCGATCATCCGGTGCGGGTCGCCCGCGAGCAGCGGCTTGCCGGACGCCGTCCGCGACCCGTGCAGCGCCCACGCGTTCGAGCCCGACGCGGCGGTCTCGGCCGAGTCGAAGAGGTCCATCGCGGACTCGCCGAGCGTGAGCCTGACGTGCTCGTTCCACAGCAGCCGCGGGAACATCGAGAAGAGCGCGTGGTTGACGAGCATGATCCCGAGCGGCGCCCACGCCGGCCACGGCTCGTGCGGGGTGACCGACCCGAACCGCGCGTCGAGGGCGGCGCGCTCGGCGGCGACGGGCCGACCCGTCGCCGTCAGCCCCGCGTCCACGCCCGAGACGTACGCGTCGACGAACGCGCGGTCCCCCGGGGCGAGCGCCGCGTAGGCACGCTGCGCGGTGTCGGCGAGCCGCGCGCGCCGAGCGAACCGGTCCCACGCGAGGCCGTCGGGGCCGATCCGCTCGGCCAGGCGCCCCTGGGCCCGCCAGCGGCCGACCTCGACCTGCCACCCGCGGTCGCGCGCCGTGACCAGGCCCTGCTCGTACGCCAGCGCCAGGTGGTCCGCAGCGCGGACGTGGGGCACGCCGAGGGCGTCGCGGTAGACGGTCATGCGGTCTCGCGCACGCGGAGAGCTCCTTCTCGGCGGTGGAGGGTGCCCGCTGGGGCCGGTCGTCCTCAGCCCGCCCAACGTAGCCCCACCCGTCCGGCCACACCTGGATCGAATCGATCCGTCCGGCACGCGGGAAGGCGCTATCCATGAGCCGGGCCGGATGTCACGATGGAACCCGTGACCGACAGCACCCACGCGCACCTCGCGGTCGTCGACATCGACGGCGCCCACCCGGTCCGGTCGGTCTTCGGGCTGCTGGGGGCCCACCGCCGACGCGTCCTGAGCGCGGTCGCCTTCTTCACGCTCAAGGACATCCCGCTCTGGCTCATGCCGGTCATCACCGGCAAGGTCATCGACGTCGTCGTGGCAGGGGGGCCCACCAGCGAGCTGTGGCTGTGGGCCGCCGTCGCGGTCGCCGCGCTGCTGCAGAACTACCCCAACCACGTGCAGTGGACCAAGCTCTTCATGGGCGTGGTCCGCCAGATCGGTGCCGACCTGCGCAACGGGCTCACGTCCCGCCTGCAGAGCCTCTCGATCGGCTTCCACAGCAGGGTCAGCGCGTCGATCGTGCAGACCAAGGTCGTCCGCGACGTCGAGAACGTCGAGGTGATGCTCCAGCAGATCGCCCACCCGCTGCTCTCCGCCACCATGGTGATGCTCGGCGCCATCGTGATGACCGCGCTGGCCGTCCCTGAGTTCCTGCCGGTCTACGCGCTGACCATCCCGCTCGCCGTGCTGCTGCGCGCGGTGCTGGCGCAGCGGTCGCGCGAGCGCAACGAGTCGTTCCGGCGCGAGGTCGAGCACTTCTCCGCCCGCGTCGGCGAGATGGCCACGCTCATGCCGATCACCCGGGCGCACGGCCTGGAGGCCACCGCGGAGGAGCGCGTGGCGGTCGGCGCGGAGGGCGTGCGGTCCGCCGGCTACCGCCTCGACGTGCTCAACGGCCGGTTCGCCTCGCTCAGCTGGGTCAGCCTGCAGCTGCTGGGCGTCCTGTGCCTCGTGCTCGCCGCCTGGATGTCGATCAGCGGGATCATCGCGATCACCGCCGGCCAGGTGGTGCTGCTGAGCTCGTACTTCGCGCTCATCACCGGCGCCGTCACCAACCTGCTCATGCTCCTGCCCATCGGCGCCAAGGGCATCGAGTCGGTCCGGTCGATCGCGGAGGTCATGCAGGAGCCGGACCTCGAGGAGAACGCGGGCAAGCGGCGCGTGGCCCACGTCGAGGGGCGGCTGACCCTCGAGCACGTCCACTTCCGCTACCCGGACGCCGACACCGACGCCCTGGACGGCATCGACCTGACCATCGAGGCCGGGCAGACCGTCGCCTTCGTCGGCCCCTCCGGATCCGGCAAGTCGACCGTGCTCAACCTGGCGCTCGGCTTCCTGCGGCCCACCGGCGGCCGGCTGCTGCTCGACGGCGTCGACACCGCTCTGCTCGACCTGCGCTCGGTGCGCACGCACGTCTCGGTGGTGCCGCAGGAGTCGGTGCTGTTCGAGGGGTCCATCCGGGACAACGTCGCCTACGGGATGCCGAGGGTGTCCGACGAGCGGGTGCGTGCGGCGCTCGTCGACGCCAACGCCGCGGAGATCGTCGACGCCCTGCCCGACGGCTGGGACACCGTCGTCGGCGAGCGCGGGGCCCGGCTGTCCGGCGGCCAGCGCCAGCGCATCGCGATCGCCCGCGCGCTCGTCCGCGACCCGCGGATCCTGCTCCTCGACGAGGCCACGTCCGCCCTCGACCCCGAGTCGGAGGCCTCGGTCAAGGAGGCGCTCGCCCGGCTCATGCGCGGCCGCACCACGCTCGTGGTCGCGCACCGGCTGTCGACGATCCGCTCCGCCGACCGGATCGTCGTGCTCGACGACGCCCGCGTGGTCGAGGTCGGCACGCACGAGGACCTGCTCGCCGCCGACGGCCGCTACGCCCGCCTCCAGCGCGCCCAGCAGGTCTGAGCGTCAGCGCTCGAACGCCCACGTCCGGTCGGTGAGCATCCTCGCGATGGCCAGCCCGATCGCCAGCGCCGCGACGACGAGCGCGGCCTGCACCCCGTAGTCGAGCGCCTGGACCGTCCGGCCGTTGGAGATGTGGAACACCGCCCGGTAGACCAGCACGCCGGGCACCATGATCGTCACGGCGGGGACGTAGACGGTGATGCGTGGGACGTCGAGCCGTGGCGCCACGACGGCGGCGAGCAGGCCGACCACCAGCGCCGCCATCGCCGCAGCGGCCTGCGGGGGCACCGACGCCGCGACCAGGTGGATGCGCGGCACGTTGGCGGCCATCCCGACGACGGCCGCCGCGAGCGCGATCCGCCAGGGGCTGTTGAACATCAGCGCGAAGCCGAGCACCCCGAGGAAGCTGGCGACCAGCTGGAGCGCGATCAGCGGACCCGCGGCGAGGGCGGGCGGGCCGGGCGGGTCCGGGGTGAGCCCGACGACGAGCGACAGGGCCCAGACCGCGAGGCCGGCCGACGTCACGATCATCAGCGCGTAGGTCAGCCGGGCGACCGCCGCCGAGAAGTCGAGCTTGGCCAGGTCGAGGAAGCCGGTCACCAGCGGGAACCCCGGGATGAGGAAGAGGACCGCCGACACGTAGCCGACCTCGTGCCGTCCGCCCGTGACCCCCACCGCCTGCAGCAGCGTGACGAACCCGAGGTAGCCGAGGCATGCCACGGTCGCGGCGAGCATGGTGACGCCGAACTGGTTGAACTTGCGATGCAGCATCGTGCGCCGCAGCGCCTGACCCAGGTACGCCCCGACGAAGACGCCCGCGATCTCGACGACGCCCCCGTTGTTGAGGAACGAGAAGGCGGCGCAGGCGATCGCCGCCCACAACGCGTTGAGCAGCACCGGGTAGAGCGCGGGCTTGGCGGCGATACGGCCCAGCTCGGTCGTGACCTCCTCGACGGTCGCGGTCCCCGCCGTGTCGAGCCGGCCGGCCAGCCGCTCGAGCCCCGCGAGCCGGTCGACGTCGACCCCGATGCTGCGGACCTCGGTCACCTCCGTGCGGAAGCTGGCGCCCCGGTGCGACGTCGTCGTGATCTCGGTGAGCGTCACGTGCGCCTCGTGCCGCTCGACGCCGAGCGCGTGGGCCACGCGAGCCATCGACGCCTTGACCCGGTAGGCGCCCGTTCCCGCCGACAGGCTCAGCCGCCCGACCTGGAGCACCACGCCCGAGCGCCGGATCAGCTCGAGCTCGTCGTCGTCCGGCGTCGTGGGCACGAGACCATGATGTCGCGGGCGATGCCCGTCGTCCGGGCCGATCGTCCCGCTACTGCTCCGCGACCACCCGCAGCAACCGCAGCAGCTCCGCCTGCTCGGCCTCGGTCAGCCGCCCCAGCCGCTCGGCCGCACCCTCGTGCCGCTGCGCGGAGATGGCCGCGAGCAGCGCGTGCCCGGCAGGCGTGAGCTCGAGCAGCGTCGCGCGCCGGTCGGTCGGGTCGGGCAGCCGCCGGACGAGCCCCTCCTCCTCCGCCTGGTCCACCTTCGAGGTCACCGACCGCGGCGCGACGTCGAGCGCGGCCGCCAGCTCGCCGAGCCGGCGCGGCCCGTCGCACCGCTGGAGCGTGCGCAGCAGCCGCAGCTGCCCGGGCGTGGTGCCCTGCAGCTCCAGGCGGGCGGCGGCGTCACGCCGGACGCCCCGCAGCACGCCGTAGAGCAGCTCGAGCAGCTCCCCTGAATCGTCCACGGCGGGAGGCTATCGCACTTGTGAACCAGGCACATAGTGAGTTAACCTCACCATCGGTCGCGCGAGGTCCCCACCGCGCGGCAGAGGAGGAGGTGGGCCCGTGTCGATGACACCCGGTAGCCCGAACATGCGGAGCTTCGCCAAGGACCGCTCGGTCCAGGAGCACAAGCTGACCCGCGACACGCTGCGTCGGATCCTGACGTTCGCGCGCCCGTACCGCGCCAAGCTCGCCGTCTTCGTCGGCCTCATCGCGCTCGAGGCCGCCGCCGGCGCCGTGACGCCGCTGCTGTTCAAGACCCTCATCGACGACGGCATCGGCAAAGGCAACACGCAGCTCGTCCTCGGCATCGCCGCGGCGGTCGCCGGCCTGGCCATCCTCGGCGCCGGCCTCTCGGTGGCCGACCGCTGGGTGTCCTCCCAGGTGGGCGAGGGGCTCATCCTCGACCTGCGCACCGCCGTGTTCGACCACGTGCAGCGCATGCCGCTGGCGTTCTTCAGCCGCGCCAAGACCGGCGCCCTCGTGCAGCGGCTCAACGGCGACGTCCTCGGGGCGCAGCAGGCGTTCACCAGCACCCTGCAGAACGTGGTCAGCAACTCGCTCACCATCGTCTTCGTGCTCGCCGCGATGCTCAGCATGTCCTGGCAGCTGACCCTGCTCAGCCTGGTCCTGCTTCCCGCGTTCGTCTTCCCGGCCCGCTGGTTCGGGAAGAAGATCGCGAAGATCACGCGCGAGAGCTACGAGCTCAACGCCGACGCCGCGCAGATCATGAACGAGCGGTTCAACGTCGCCGGCGCGCACCTGGTGAAGATCTTCGGGGATCCCGAGCGCGAGTCGGCGGGCTACGCCGCGCAGGTCGGTCGCGTCCGCGACATCGGCGTCACACGCGCCCTGTACTCCACCTGGTTCCGCGTCGGTCTGACCACGCTGGCATCCGTCGCCGTCGCGATCGTCTACGGCCTCGGCGGGGTCATGGCGATCCGCGGCGAGCTCACGGTCGGCGTCGTCGTCGCCCTCACCGCCTACCTCGGCCGGCTGTACGGACCGCTCACCGCGATGTCGAACGTCCAGGTCGACGTGATGACCGCGCTGGTCAGCTTCGAGCGCGTGCTCGAGGTGCTCGACCTGGAGCCCACGGTCGCGGAGAAGCCCGACGCGACCGATCTGCGGCCGCAGGTGAAGGAGCACGGCGCGAGCGTCCGGCTCGACGCCGTCGGCTTCCGCTACCCGGGTGCCGACGAGGTCTCGCTCGCCTCCTTGGAGTCCGTCGCGACCCTGCGCCACGAGCCCATCGACGACACGTTGCTCGACGTCAGCTTCACCGTCCCGGCCGGCCACATGGTCGCGCTCGTCGGCCACTCGGGCGCTGGAAAGACGACGATCTCCCAGCTGGTCACGCGCATGTACGACCCGACCCGCGGCTCGGTGACGATCGCCGGAGTGGACCTGCGCGACGTCACGCACGCCTCGCTGCGCGCCACGGTCGGCGTCGTGAGCCAGGAGGCCCACCTCTTCCACGACACGATCGCCGAGAACCTGCGCTACGCGCGGCCCGAGGCCACCGACGCCGACATCGAGCGCGCGCTGCGCCAGGCGCACATCGCGGACCTGGTCGCCAGCCTGCCCGACGGCATCCACACCGTGGTCGGCGACCGCGGGTACCGCCTGTCCGGCGGCGAGCGGCAGCGCCTGGCCATCGCCCGGCTGCTGCTCAAGGCGCCCGACGTCGTGGTGCTCGACGAGGCGACCGCGCACCTCGACTCCGAGTCGGAGGCGGCGGTCCAGGCCGCCCTCGACGAGGCGCTGACCGGCCGCACCAGCATCGTCATCGCGCACCGCCTCTCGACGATCCGCCAGGCGGACTCGATCGTCGTCGTGGAGCAGGGCCGAGTCGTCGACCAGGGCACGCACGCCGAGCTGCTGGCTCGCGGCGGCACCTACGCCGAGCTGTACCGCACGCAGTTCGCCGCCTCGGAGCCGACGACCGCCGCCGCCTGAGCCGGCCCCCGCGACCCGGTACGGTCACGGGCATGATCGGACGCATCGACGAGGTCGTCTTCGACTGCGCGAACCCGCCGGCCCTGGCCCGGTTCTGGGCGGACGTGCTGGGCGGCGAACCGCGGGGTCGCGACGCCGACTGGCACTACGTCGACCCGCCCGGCTGGACCCGCGTCGCGTTCCAACGGGTGCCGGAGGGCAAGGTCGCCAAGAACCGCGTCCACCTGGACGTGGAGGTCGAGGACATCGCGGCGGCCACCGCGCAGGCCGAGGCGCTCGGCGCGACGAGGGTCGGCGAGGTCCACTCCGACACCGCCGGCTCGTTCCAGGTCCTGCTCGACCCCGAGGGCAACGAGTGGTGCGTGGTGAAGCCCGCGTGAGGCTCGCGGCCGTCCTGCTCGTCCCGACGCTGCTCGTCGTCGGTCTCACCTCGTGCGTGGGGGGCGCGTCCGGGTCGTCGTGCCAGGCCGACTACCCGTACTACGGCACGACGGCGGAGCTCGAGGCCAGCGCCGACCTCATCGTGCGCGACACGTTCGCCGCGATGACCGACGACGACTCCGAGGGCTTCCCGCGCACGGTCGCGACGGTCGACGTCTCGGCGACCGCCAAGGGCGACGCCAAGCCGGGGTCGCCCCTCGAGATCGCCTACACCCGGTGCGACGACGCCGAGCAGCTGGGCCTGGACGTCGGCGACGAGTTCGTGATCCTGCTCTCCGTGCCCGCGGACGACGCGACACCGACCCCCGTGAACATCGACCAGGGCTTCTACGCCGTCGAGAACGACCGGGCCGTCGCCACCCCGGACAACGCGGTGCCCCTCGACCCTGCGACCGTCGAGGCCCTCGGCCTCTCGTGAATCCTGTTGCGGCGGATGAGCCCCGGGTGAACGGTCAGGGCATGACGGTCCCCCCACGCCTCGCCCCCTTGCTGGCCGAGTACGACTTCGCCAGCCATCGCCTCCTGCAGCGCCTCAGCGGCCCGACCGTGGACAGCGGCGACGGCCTGCAGGTCGAGGTCCCACCCCTCACCGACGCGGAGCTCCTCTGGGAGCCGGTCCCGGGCGCCTGGACGATCCGCCGGCAGACGGACGGTCCTGGCGGGCTCGGCGCGACGCGGCTCGTCGGGTCGGGCGAGTGGGGTCACGACGGCGGCCGTCCGCACCCGTGGCCGCCGCCGGTCACCAGCATCGGCTGGCGGATCAACCACGTGGCCAAGACGCTGGCCGGCCGCGCTGACCACACCGACGGCACCCACACCCACACGGAGGCGGGCGACGAGCCGCAGGGCACCGCCGCAGGGGCGATCGCGGGCCTGGCCACGGCGATCGCCGCCTGGCGCGCGACCCTGCTGGCGGCCGACGACGCCGCCCTCGACACGGTCGGCTACAGCACCTACCCGAACGGGTCGGACGCCGAGGACACGTTCCTCGACGTCGTGTGGTGGATGAACCAGGAGGTTGTCCACCACGGCGCCGAGATCGCCCTCCTCAGGGACCTCTACGTCCGGCTAGCGTGACGCACATGTCCTTCTGGATCTGCGCCACGTGCGCCGTCGAGAGTGCCGAGCGGTCCGACGTCTGCGCCATCTGCGCCGACGAGCGCCAGTGGGTGCCGGCCACCGGCCAACGCTGGACCACCATCGAGGAGCTCCGCTCCCAGGGCTACCGGGCGGCCATCGAGGAGCTCGAGCTCGACCTGCACGCGATCACCAGCACGCCCGGCGCCGGGATCGCGCAGCAGTCGAAGCTGCTGGTCACGCCCGAGGGCAGCCTGCTGTGGGACCCGATCGGATTCCTCGACGACGCCGTGGTCGAGCAGATCCTGGCCCTGGGACCGGTCCGGGCCGTCGCCGCCAGCCATCCCCACATGTTCGGCGTGCAGGTCGAGTGGGCGCGGGCGCTCGGGGGCGCCGAGGTGCTGGTCGCGGAGGCGGACGCCGGCTGGGTCAACCGCCCCGACCCAGCCATCCGCACGTGGTCGGAGGACGTGGAGCTGCTGCCCGGCGTCACCCTGTCCCAGCCGGGCGGCCACTTCCCCGGCAGCGCGATCGTGCACTGGGCCGCCGGTGCGAGCGGCAAGGGCGTCCTGCTCACGGGCGACACGGTCTTCCCCAACCCCGACCGCAGGTCCGTCGCCTTCATGCGCAGCTATCCGAACCACCTGCCGCTGTCCGGCGCGGTCGCCCGCCGGGTCGCCGACCACCTGGACCGCCTGGAGTTCGACCGCCTCTACGGCAACTTCGCCAACGTCATCGCCTCGGACGCCAAGGAGGTCGTCCGCCGCTCCGCCGAGCGGCACATCGGCTGGGTGAACGGCGACTTCGACCACCTCACCTGAGCAGCTCCTCCAGCCGGTCCACGAACGCCGCCTGAGCCTTCACGACGAGCCGCCGGGCCTCGTCGGGTGCGAACCAACCCGCCCGGTCGAGCTCGGGCACCATCAGCGTCCGCCCGGACCGCGGCGGCCAGGCGATCTCGACCTGGTTGCTCGCGATCGATGACACGTCGAGATCACCCTCCAGAGCCCACGCCGTCACGACCTTGCCGCCGCTCTGCCTGACGTCCCCGAGCGGGACGGGCGATCCGGCCGGCGCGGGCACGCCGAGCTCCTCGGCGAACTCGCGCAGCGCCGTGGCCCACGGGTCCTCGCCGGGCGACGGCTCCCCCTTCGGGATCGACCACGCGCCCTCGTCCTTGCGCGCCCAGAACGGACCGCCCATGTGCCCGAGCAGCACCTCGAGCCCCGCCGTCCGCCGGAACAGCAGGATCCCGGCGCTCGTCCGGGCCGTCACAGCCCCAGCCCCGCCCGGATCGCGTCGACCGTCTCGGCCGGCGTCTGGTCGGACGTGTCGAGCCACAGACCGAGTCGCGGCGTCCCGACGCGGAGCCCGACGTCGAGGTCCTCGACGGTCCACGTGCCGTACCCGGTCTTGGCTCGCGCATCCTCCCGTGCGCGCACGGCCGCGGCCGACGGCGCGAGCACGACGACCTGCGGCGGGTGCCGGAACATCGCCACCCACGCCGGCAGGTCGTCGCCGAGCGCGATGTCCTGGACGACGGCCGTGAACCCGGCGTCGGCGTACTCGTCGGCCACGAGGGCCGACAGCCGGTAGCGCAGCTGCAGCTGAGCCACGGACTCGTCGGAGAGGTCCGGCTCGACGTCGGCTCGCCCGGACACGACCATCCGACGGAACACGTCGCCCCGCACGTGCACGGCCCGCGGCAGCTGCTCCGCGAGCAGCTGCGCGACGGTCGACTTCCCGGCGGCCATGATCCCCGTGACCAGGACCACCGGGCCGCGCACGGTCACACGTCCTCGGGGTCGACCAGGAAGTCGGCCTCGTCGGCGATCTCCCCGCCGGTGGCGCCGTGCACCGCGCGCGCGACCGACTGGACGAGCGGCGCCGCGCGGGAGCGGGCGACGCGGTGCTCGAACGACGGCCGCTCGGCCTCGAGCTCCTCGATGAACGGGGGCTCCCAGTGCACGCGGTACGCCACGACGCCGTTGGCGGTCCACGGCAGGCCGCGCATGAGCGGCGGCAGCATCGTCTCGGCGCCGGCCTCGACCGAGAGGGTCCCGTCGTGGCCGAGGTCGACGAGCACGCCGTAGGCCTCGGGTGCCGGGGGCACCGCGATCATGATCTCGTCGTAGGCGGCCGCCTCGTCCATGAGGCGCCGACGCTCGACCTCGTCGCCGACGCCGTACCGCTCGAGCGCGGCGGACAGCCCGCGGCCCCCGACCTCGGCCACCCACCCGGGCCGGTCGCCCGAGTCCCGCCCGACCCCGGGCTGCGGCCCGGTCCAGCTGCCGGTCGCCTCGCTGAGGCGCGCGCGCGGCAGCACGGACTGGACCACGGCGAGCGCCTCGGCGGGCTCGAGCCAGGCGTCGGACAGCACGGTCAGGTCGATCGCGCTGTCCACGTCGGGCGTGAGCACCGTGCCGTGCTCGCCGACGCGCACCGAGCCGCCGAGCCGGCGCGCCGCCGCGACCAGCCACTGCAGCACCCGCTCCTCCTCGCGGATCGGCATCCCCTCGGGGAACGCGCGCTTGAGGCCGTCGCGGTCCCCGCCCGGGTACGGCCTCTCCCCGCGCTCGCGTGGGGCGACCAGCACGTACGCGAGGGTCGACGTGGTCGGCAGGCCGAGGCTCACGGCATCGTCGGCCTCCACCCGGTACGGGCCTGTCAGCGTGGACAGCCGCGCGAGCCGCAACGCGCGGGCCGGGGTCGTCGACGAGCCGACGACGCGGATGCCGAGCGCCGCCGTCATCGGCCCCATGATCCCGCGAGGCTGGGGGAGGTCGCCGTCCTCCCAGCGCGCCTGGGCGAACCGGCTGATGGCCAGCACCTCGACCTCGTCGGCGCCCACGTCCTCCGGCAGCGCGAGGATGTGGCGGGTGCGGAGCTCGGGGTCTTCGGCCCGGAGGCGAGGCAGGCTCGCCATGGCTCAGACGTCCGTCCGGTGGAAGTTCTGCCAGGACCGCGACGCCGTGGGGCCGCGCTGCCCCTGGTACCGCGACCCGTACTCCGACGAGCCGTACGGGTGCTCGGAGGCCGACGACAGCCGGAAGAAGCACATCTGGCCGATCTTCATGCCGGGCCAGAGCAGGATCGGCAGGGTTGCCACGTTGGACAGCTCCAGCGTGACGTGCCCCGAGAAGCCGGGGTCGATGAACCCCGCGGTCGAGTGCGTGAGCAGGCCGAGGCGGCCGAGCGAGGACTTGCCCTCGAGCCGGGCGGCGATGTCGTCGGGAAGCGTCACGGCCTCGTACGTGGACCCGAGCACGAACTCGCCGGGGTGCAGCACGAAGGACTCGCCCGCGGAGACCTCGACCAGCCGCGTCAGCTCCGGCTGGTCCACCGCGGGGTCGATGAACGGGTACTTGTGGTTGTCGAAGAGCCGGAAGTACCGGTCGAGCCGGACGTCGATGCTCGAGGGCTGGAGCATGGCCGGCTCGTAGGGGTCGAGGGCCACGCGGCCGGACTCGAGCTCGGCCCTGATGTCACGGTCGGAGAGCAGCACGGGGCCACGGTAGTCCGGTTCGCCGTGCGGTCAGGGCAGGTCCGCCTCGTGGACCAGCAGCGCCACCTGCGTGCGGTTCTCCAGCCCGAGCTTGAGCAGGACGCTCGACACGTGCGCCTTCACCGTGGCCAGCGAGACGTACAGCTCGCGGCCGATGTCAGCGTTGCTCGCGCCCCGGCCGATCGCCGCGGCGACGTCCCGCTCCCGCTCGGTCAGGGCGCCGAGCGACGCCCGCGCGGCCGCCCGGGAGCCGCCGGCCCTGGCGGTCGAGTCCATGAGCCGACGCGCCACCCGGGGCGAGAGCACCGGCTCCCCGGCCGCGGCCGCCAGGACGGCGTCGACGATCCGCTCCGGGTCCGCGTCCTTGAGCAGGTAGCCGCTCGCGCCGGCGTGCATCGCGGCCTCGACCTCGTCGGCGGTGTCGAACGTGGTGAGCACGACGACGGCGGGCGGGTCCTGCCGGCGCCGCACGGCCCGGGTCGCCGCGATGCCGTCCACGCCCGGCATCCGCAGGTCCATGAGCACGACGTCGACCGGGTGGGCGTCGAGCGCCGCCGGCACCCCGGACCCGTCCGACACCTGCGCCACGACGCGGATGCCGCGCGCCCCGTCCAGCATCAGCGTGAGCCCCGAGCGCACGAGCGCGTCGTCGTCGACGACGAGCACCCGGACGGTCACGCCTCCCACGGTAGCCACGCCTCCAGCGCGAAGCCGTCGGAGGTCGACGCTGCCGAGACGGTCCCGCCCAGCAGCTCGATCCGTTCCGTCAGCCCGACAAGGCCGGTTCCCGTCCCCGGACCGAGGCCGCGGCCGCCCCGGCCGTTCGCCACGCGCACCCGGAGCCCGTCGTCGAGGCGGCGCACGACCACGTCGACGGCCGAGCCCGGCGCGTGGCGGCGCGCGTTGGTCAGCCCCTCCTGGCACGTCCGGTAGACCGCGAGGCCCACGGCGGCGGGCACGACGACGTCAGGCACGTCCAGCGAGACGACCGACCCGGCCGCCCGCTCCTGCGCGACCAGCGCCGACAGGTCCGCGAGGCTCGGCATCGGTCGCCGCTCGTCGGGCGTCTCGCGCAGGACGCCGATCACCGTGCGCAGGTCCTCCAGCGCCTCGCCCGCGCTGGCCCGCACCACGCCGGCCGCCGCCTGCACCTGCGCCGGCGAGAGGTCCGACCGGTACTCCAGCGCCCCCGCCGTCGTCGCCAGCAGGGTCAGCCGGTGCGCGAGGGTGTCGTGCATCTCGCGCGCGATCCGGGTCCGCTCGGCGCTGCGGGCCTCCTCGACCTTGTGCGCCTGGTCCCGTTCCGCCCGCTGCGCCCGAGCCCTCCACTCGTCGACGAGCGCGTCGCGCGTGCGGCCGTACGCGCCCCACCCCAGCAGCGCGGCGTGCACCGCGACGTCGCAGAGCAGCCACCACCCGAGCGGGAGGCCGACCGAGCGCCAGAGCGCCTGGACCGCGTGACCGGCGATGCCCGCGAGGGCCACCGGCACCGCGATCCCCAACCGTTCCCGCCGCGCGACCACGTAGGTGCCGGCGGTCGCTGCCGGGGTCGCCGCCGGGCTCACCGCGGCGAGCACCCCGAGCAGGAGACCGCCCAGCAGGGGCCGGCTGCGCAGGAGCGGGAGCACGGCGATCGCGCCGGCGCCGAGCAGCAGGTCGATCGCGAGAGGCACGCCGTCGCCCAGGGCCGCCCAGGCGGCGAAGAAGGTCAGCAGCGCCATCCCGACCAGCAGGCCGAGCAGCACGGGGACGCCGGGGAGGTCACGGCGCGAGGAGGAGCAGGTCATGCGGCGAGCGTAGGAACGGGTCCGACGGCGCACCACCGACCAAAGGAGGGGGCTGCGACGACCTCCGACCGACGACGCCGTCGCCCGGACCGACGAGCGTCGACGACGTCCACCTCGACCGTCAGGAGAAGCTCATGTCCCGTCCGATCCCCGTCTGGCTCGTCGGCCTGACCGCCCTCGTCCTCGCCGTCGCGATCTGGGTGCTCGCGGTGCCCGTCGCCGGCGTCGACCTCGCGGCGGGCCGGCCGCCGCAGACCATCGGCGTCGCCGCGGTGGTCGCCACGGCCCTCGTCGCGACCCTCGGCGCCTGGGGCGTCCGCGCCCTCGTCCGGCGCCGCACACCCGTGGCGTGGTGGCTGACCTGCGGCATCGTGCTGCTGGTCTCCCTGCTCGGCCCGCTCGGCGCCACCTCTCCCGCGGCCATGGGCACGCTGCTCGCCCTCCACCTGACGGTCGGCACGATTCTCGCGGTCGGCCTGGATCCGCGTCGAGCCCGCGTCAGGACGCCCGTCCCCGTCGGCTGATCGCGCCGGGGGTCGATGAGGGTTTTCTCCTCCTCGACCCCCTGGCCCGTTCCACCATCCGATCCGGGCGGCTATGCTCTCGTCCGAGAGTTGGGTGGGAGCGCTCTCGCACACTGATATCGCGCCGGAAGCCACGACGCACCACCGCACTGCAGCGGGGGAGGTCGGGGAGCCGCGGGCGCCACTGCCGAGCACTCGAGGGGCAAGTCCATGCGGTACGGCCATTTTGACGACGAGGCACGCGAGTACGTCATCGAGACGCCTCACACGCCCTATCCGTGGATCAACTACCTGGGCTCCGAGCAGTTCTTCTCGCTCATCTCGCACCAGTCCGGCGGGTACTCGTTCTACCGCGACGCCAAGATGCGTCGCCTGACGCGGTACCGCTACAACAACATCCCGGCGGACGCCGGCGGCCGGTACTTCTACGTGAACGACGGCGGCGACGTGTGGACCCCGTCGTGGCTGCCGGTCAAGGCGGACCTCGACCACTTCGAGACGCGCCATGGCCTGGGCTACACGCGCATCACCGGCGAGCGCCGCGGGATCTCCGTCGAGACCCTCTTCTTCGTGCCCATCGGCGAGACGGCCGAGATCCAGAAGGTCACGGTCACCAACACGTCCGACGCCGCGAAGACGGTCTCGCTCTTCTCGTTCGTCGAGTTCTGCCTCTGGAACGCGCAGGACGACCAGACGAACTACCAGCGCAACCTCTCGATCGGCGAGGTCGAGGTCGAGCAGGACGGCCCGTACGGCTCGGCCGTCTTCCACAAGACCGAGTACCGCGAGCGCCGCGACCACTACGCCGTCTACGGCGTGAACACGCACGCCACCGGCTTCGACACGGACCGCGACACCTTCGTCGGCGCCTACAACGGGCTCGGCGAGGCGACCGTCCCCCGCAGCGGGACGTCTGCGAACTCCGTCGCGTCCGGCTGGTACCCGATCGGCTCGCACTCGGTCGAGCTCACGCTCGAGCCGGGCGAGTCCCGGTCGCTCACGTACGTCCTCGGCTACATCGAGAACCCGGACGAGCAGAAGTGGGCCGACGACGCCCACCAGGTCATCAACAAGGAGCCCGCGCACGCGCTGCTGGGCCGCTTCGCGACGACCGAGCAGACGGACGCCGCGTTCGAGCAGCTCCGCGCACACTGGACGGGTCTGCTGTCGACGTACTCGGTGAAGAGCGACGACGAGAAGCTGGACCGGATGGTCAACATCTGGAACCAGTACCAGTGCATGGTCACGTTCAACATGTCGCGCTCGGCGTCGTTCTTCGAGACCGGCATCGGCCGCGGCATGGGTTTCCGCGACTCCAACCAGGACCTGCTCGGCTTCGTGCACCTCATCCCCGAGCGCGCGCGCGAGCGCATCATCGACATCGCGTCCACGCAGTTCGAGGACGGGTCGGCGTACCACCAGTACCAGCCGCTGACGAAGCGCGGGAACAACGACATCGGGTCGGGCTTCAACGACGACCCGCTGTGGCTGATCGCCGGCGTGGCCGCGTACGTCAAGGAGACGGGCGACGACGGGATCCTCGACGAGCTCGTGCCGTTCGACAACGCGCCCGGCTCCGAGGTGCCGCTGTTCGAGCACCTGGTCCGCTCGTTCCAGTTCACGGTCGACAACCGCGGCCCGCACGGCCTGCCGCTCATCGGCCGCGCCGACTGGAACGACTGCCTCAACCTCAACTGCTTCTCGACGACGCCGGGCGAGTCGTTCCAGACGACGGAGAACCAGGCCGGCGGGCACGCCGAGTCGGTGTTCATCGCCGCGCAGTTCGTCCTCTACGGGGAGCAGTTCGCGGAGCTGGCGTCGCGCCGCGGCCTGACCGAGGTGGCCTCGCAGGCCCGCAAGGTCGTCGACGAGGTCCGCGCGGCCGTCCTCGAGCACGGCTGGGACGGCGAGTGGTTCCTGCGCGCGTACGACTTCTACGGCAACCCCGTCGGCACGGACGCCAAGCCCGAGGGCAAGATCTGGATCGAGCCGCAGGGCTTCGCCGTCATGGCGGGCATCGGGGTCAACGACGCCTCGCCTCAGGATGCAGCGTCTCCGGCCATCAAGGCGCTCGACTCCGTCGGCGAGATGCTGGGCACCCCGCACGGCCTGGTGCTCCAGTACCCCGCGTACACGACGTACCAGATCGAGCTGGGCGAGGTCTCCACCTACCCGCCCGGGTACAAGGAGAACGGTGGCATCTTCTGCCACAACAACCCGTGGGTCATCATCGGCGAGACCGTGGTGGGCCGCGGCGCCAAGGCGTTCGACTACTACAAGCGGATCACCCCGGCGTATCGCGAGGAGATCTCGGACACGCACAAGCTCGAGCCGTACGTGTACGCGCAGATGATCGCGGGCAAGGAGGCGTCGCGCGCCGGCGAGGCGAAGAACTCGTGGCTGACCGGCACCGCCGCCTGGAACTTCGTCGCCGTCTCGCAGTACCTGCTCGGCGTGCGCCCCGACTACGACGGCCTGGTGGTCGACCCGCAGATCGGCCCCGACGTCGCCGACTTCACCGTGACCCGTGTCGCGCGTGGCGCCACGTACGAGATCCACGTGACCAACTCCGGGACGGAGGGCGCCCGCGGGCGCCTGACCGTCGACGGCTCGCCGGTCGAGGGCAACCTCGTCCCCTACGCCGCCCCGGGCCAGGTCGTCCGGGTCGAGGTCACCGTCTGACCCCGGGGTCCGGCGGAGCTCTGTGATGACGGCTGTCCAGGAGATCGAAGCGCTAGCGCCGCCCACCCTCGAGACGTCGCGGATGGTCACCCTCCGCAGCGCGACGTGGGAGCTCGACGTGCTCCCGGCCACCGGAGCGTCCCTCGCGGGCGGGCGCATCCGCACGTCCGACGGCGTCTGGCGCGACCTGCTGCGTCCGACGCGGTCGTCCGCGCTGGGCCAGCCGGAGAAGTGCTCGAGCTTTCCGATGGTGCCGTGGTCCAACCGGATCAGCGACGGCCTGCTGACGTTCGGTGGTCGCACGTGGCAGCTCCAGCGCAACGGCGCCGACGGGACCGCGATCCACGGCGCCGTCGCGTACTCGGCCTGGTCGGTCACGGAGCGCTCGGAGTCGCGGGTCGTCCTCGAGCTCGACACCACGGGGCTCGTCGGCGTGAACTTCCCCTGGCAGTTCCGCGCGCAGATCACCTACGCGCTGACCGGCGACCGGCTCACGGTCGGCACCTCGGTGCGCAACATCGACGCCGAGCCGTTCCCGGCAGGCTTCGGGCACCACCCGTACCTGCAGCGCACGCTCTCGCCCGTGGGCACGTCGGCCCCGCCGACCCCCGGCGAACCCGTGCTCGAGGTCCCCACGCGCAAGGGCTACTCGCTGGTCAACGCGCTCGCCCAGGGCCCTGCGGGAGACGTGCCGGCGCGCGCCGACTTCCGGGTGGCCCGGCGGCTGGGGCTCGGGTTCGTCGACGACGTCCTCACCGACTGGGAGCCGGGCGCCCCCGCCCGGATCACCTACGAGGACCTCGGCGTCTCGGTCGACGTGCACGCCGATCCCGTGTACGCGCACCTCGTCGTCTACGCGCCTCGGCGACGCTCGTACTTCGCGGTCGAGCCCGTCACCAACGTGAACAACGGCTTCTCGCTGCACGCGGCGGGCGTGCCCGGCACCGGCGTCTTCGTCCTCGACCCGGGCGAGGAGCGCGCAGGCGCCTTCACGATGACGCTCCGCGGCTGAGTTCGCCTCACCGATCCATCCAGGTATGCTCTCTGCCGGACCGATCCTGTCGGTCGCGCGGGTGTAGTTCAGTGGCAGAACTTCAGCTTCCCAAGCTGATAGCGCGAGTTCGATTCTCGTCACCCGCTCCGTCCGCTCCTCACGAGCCTCTTCACCCGCCGGCGGCCTTGTCCTGCAGTCGAGCGGTCATCACGCTGAGGAGTGCTGGGCCGCACCGAGGTCGAGCCTCGGCGGAGCGCCCTCCAGGGTGAGGTGCGACATGGTCGCTCGCGCGACGTCCCGTCCTGCGCGGTGGGCGGCGCTCGTCGCCGCCCTGGCGTGCCTGGCCCTCGTCGGCTCCGCGACGACCGCCGTGGCCGCGACGCCCGCCGCCACCCTCGTCGCCTCGGCGCCGGCGTCCGCCGTGGCCGGGAGCCCGGTGGCCGTGCGGGTCACCGCGCGCACGGCGGGCGGCGCCGTCGCGACCGACTACCGCGGCTCGGTCGCGTTCACCAGCAACGACACCCGCGCACCCGTGCTGCCGGCGGCGTACCACTTCACGGCAGCGGACCATGGCACCCACCTGTTCGCGGGTGTCGTGCTCCACCAGGCGGGCTCACGCACCGTCACGGCCACCGACACCACCCACGCCACGATCACCGGTCGGACGGCCGCCATCGCGGTGTCGCCGGGCGCCGCAACCAGGTTCGCGGTCGCGACTCCGTCGACGGCCGTCGCCGGGTCGCCCTTCTCGGTCCAGCTGACAGCGAAGGACCCGTTCTTCAACATCGTCCGCGCGTTCCGCGGCACCGTGACGTTCGCCAGCACCGACCCGCGCGCCCCGGTGCTCCCTGCGCCGTACACGTTCACCGCGTCGGACGGCGGGGTCCGCACGTTCGCCGGCGTGGCACTGCACACCGCGGGGAACCGCACTCTCACCGCGAGCGCCGGCCCGGTGACGGGCACCGGCGGCCCGATAGCCGTCTCGGCGGCCGCCGTCAGCCGGCTCGCGGTCGTCGTGCCTGCGACGGCGACGTCCGGCGAACCGTTCCCGCTGACAGTCACGGCGAAGGACCCGTTCTACAACGTGGTCAGCGGCTACCGCGGCACGATCACCTCGGCCAACGCCGGAGACCCGCGGGTGTCCGGCTACACGTTCACCGCGGCGGACCGCGGCACCCACACGTTCGACGACGCGACGCTGCTGATCGAGGGCACCCGCGAGATCGACGTGTGGGACTCGGCGTCTCCCCTGATCCGTGGGGAGGGCGTCATCCTCATCACGCCCGGCCCCCCCGCTCGGCTCGCGGTCACGACCCCGGGCATCGTCGCGGCAGGCGCGCGGTTCAGCCTCGGAGTCACGGTGCTCGACCGCTCCGGCAACATCGCCACCTCCTACCGGGGCACGATCGCGCTCGGCGTCCAGGGTTCGCCCGCCGGGGCCGACGTCGCACCGAGCACGTACACGTTCACGGCTGCCGACGAAGGTCAGGTCATGTTCAGCCCGCCGTCCGGCGGCCTGGTGCCCGGTCCGGGTCTCTGGGTCGTCATCGCCTCCGACGTCGCAGACCCGTCGATCACGGGCGGCTCCAACGTGACGGTGCCGGAGCCGGGCAGCTGACGCTGACGTCCGCGCAGGGCCGGATCCCCACCCTCCTGGGGATCCGGCCCTGCGACGTCTCTCCAAGAGTGCGCCCGTGACACCCGAGAGTCAAGAAGTCATTGACCGCCGTCACACTCTTCGCGTGACGGCCACCCCTCGTACGCTCGGGCACCATGCGCCTCGGCCGAGGGATCGCGCGCGCGGCCGTGGGCGTCCTCCTGGTCGTCGCGGGCGAGACCGACCAGCTGGTCAGGCCCGAGATCACCGCCGAGTTCGTCGCGCACGAGCGTGCCCTGGGCACCGACGTGCACGTCGAGCGGATCCCCGGCACCGGTCACGGCCTCGTGGCGGAGCGCGCCCTGAGGACGTTGTTGCCCTGGCTCGCGTCGGTCGACGCCGGAGCGGGTCGCGACTGAGACACTCCGATCGTGAGCGCGACGCGCAGCGAGCTGAAGAACATCGGCTACGAGATCTTCATCGGCGCGCTGTCGCTGCTGTCGATCTTCAACCTGATCCTCATCGCCTTCGCCCGGCGCGGCGGCGACCTCGACCAGGTGCTGCTGGTCATGAACGCGATCTTCAGCGGCATCTTCCTCGTCGACTTCAGCTACCGACTGGCGACCGCCTCCTCGCGCAGCGGCTACTTCTTCCGGCACTTCGGGTGGGCCGACCTGCTGGCCAGCCTCCCGTTCCCCCAGCTCAAGTTCCTGCGCATCTTCCGCCTGGTCCGCGTGTTCCGGCTGCTGCGCGAGGTGGGCGGCCGTGCCGTGCTGCGGAGGCTGGTCCGCGACCGTGCAGGCAGCGCGCTGTTCACGCTGCTGTTCACGGGCATCCTCGTGCTCCAGTTCGGCAGCATGGCGATCCTCGGCGTCGAGGCCAACGCCCCGGGTGCGAACATCACCGACGCCTCCGACGCCCTCTGGTACACGATCGTGACGATCTCGACCGTCGGCTACGGCGACCGCTACCCGGTGACCAACGAGGGCCGGGTGATCGGGTCGATGATCATCATCGTCGGCGTCGGCATCTTCGGGACGTTCACCGGCTACCTCGCCAACCTCTTCCTGTCACCCCGCAAGACCGCGCCCAGCACGCCCGACGAGGCGGCCGCCCCGCTCGAGCGGCTCCGCGCCCTGCTGTCGATGCCGGGCGCCAGCCTCGCGGACGTCGACCAGCTCCTCGCGCTGCAGCGGAGCACGCCCCCGGAGGACGACGGCCCCGTCACGTGAGGTCGAGCGTCAGGGTCCGTCCCCAGTCGTGCTGGCTCGCCAGCTCGAACCCGACCCGGTGGTAGAACGCGATCGCACCCTGGTTGCGCTCGTCGACCCCGAGGCACAGCCCCGGGACGCCGCGGGCGCGCAGCGCCTCCGACAGCGTCGCGATCAGCCGGCGCCCGAGCCCGTGCCCCTGCGCGCGCGGCAGGAGGTCGATGTGCATGTGCGCGGGGAACCGCTCGAACTGCGCTCCGTCCGCGCGCGGCCAGTCATGGATCCGCTCCACCAGCACGTGGTCCTCCGTGCCGTCCTGCGGGTCCTCGCGCCGCGGGTACCGCTCCCGCAGCACGGGCCACCAGGCCTCCTCGAGCCACTGCTCGAACTGGGGCGTGCTGGCCGTGGCGACGATGTAGCCGACGATCCCCAGCTCGTCGACGACGACGAACGTCAGGCCCGGGTCGGCGATCGGGTACGGCCCGGCGTACAGGTGCGGCAGCAGGTCCGGGTCGCGGTACAGCGCCGTCGCATCGCCGCCCACCTCGCCCGTGAGCAGGCAGATGCGGTAGATCGACGGCAGGTCGGACGGGTGGAACGGCCGGATGACAGCGGGCATGAGCACGACCTTCTCACGGGTCCTGCACGGCTTGCCCCACAGATTCGTTCCAGGAACGGTCCCCACGTGCCGATGACTACGGTGTGACGCTCATCACCGACTCCACCCCAGACGTGCTGCACCAGGTGCTCGTCGTCGCCGTCGAGAAGTGCGACGACGACGGCAACCCCCTCGGACCGCTGTACAGCGTGCTGAGCTGCGCCCCCGAGATCCGCGCGAGCGCCGTCGTCGCGACGCCCGCCGAGGCGTTCGCCCTCGCCCGGGAGCGCATCAGAGCCCAGGCCGACCCCGAGACGTACGAGATCGTCAGCCTGCTCTGCTGACAACCGGGGGCGATTCCGTCACGCTGAGACATGGCGCCGTCCCCAGCCAGCCCGCAGGCCGCTCTCGCGCGTGAGTCCGACGGCGCGCACCGGTCGCCGTTCCCGCCCATCGCGAGCTACGCGTTCCTGTCCGACTGCGAGTCCAACTGCCTGATCTCCCCGGCCGGTGCGGTCGAGTGGATGTGCGTCCCCAGGCCGGACTCGCCCAGCATCTTCGCCTCGATCCTGGACCGCGGCGCCGGCTCCTTCCGGGTCGGGCCGCACGGCATCCGGGTCCCGACGGCCCGCCGCTACCTGCCGGGCACCCTCGTCCTCGAGACGACGTGGCAGACGCCGACCGGTTGGCTGATCGTCCGCGACGCCATGGTGATGGGGCCGTGGCACAACCAGGAGGAGCGGTCGGCGACGCACCGCCGCACCCCGACCGACGACGACGCCGAGCACATCCTGCTGCGGACCATCACCTGCGTGAGCGGGACGGTCGACCTCCAGGTCGAGTGCGACCCGTCGCCGGACTACGGCCGCGGCGACGCGCGCTGGGAGTACGACGGCTCCGGCTACAACGCCGTGCACGCGACGCCGCCCGAGGGCTCCCGCTGCCCCACGCTGCGACTCACGTCGAGCCTGCGGATGGGCATCGACGGCCGCACCGCGTCCGCGCGCACCCGCATGGTCAACGGCGACAAGGCCTACATCGCGCTGTCCTGGTCGCCGCTGCCGGCGCCGGCCACGTGGGAGGCCGCCGCCGACCATCTCTGGCGCACGCAGGAGTACTGGCGCGAGTGGATCACGCAGGGTGTCTTCCCCGACCACCCCTGGCGCACCTACCTGCAGACCAGCGCGCTCACGCTCAAGGGTCTGACCTACGCCCCCACCGGCGCCCTGCTCGCGGCGGCCACGACCTCGCTCCCCGAGACCCCCGGCGGCGAGCGCAACTGGGACTACCGCTACGCGTGGATCCGCGACTCGACCTTCGCGCTCTGGGGCCTCTACACCTTGGGCCTGGACCGGGAGGCCAACGACTTCTTCGCGTTCATCCACGACGTCTGCGTGGACAACAAGGACCTGCAGATCATGTACGGCGTCGGCGGCGAGGAGCGGCTCGAGGAGGCCGAGCTGGGCCACCTGTCCGGGTACTAGGGCGCTCAGCCGGTGCGGATCGGCAACGCGGCCTACGACCAGGCGCAGCACGACGTCTGGGGTGCCGTGCTCGACTCGGTGTACCTGCACACCCGCTCCCGCGAGCAGCTCCCCGAGGCGCTCTGGCCCGTGCTCAAGCGCCAGGTCGAGGCCGCGATCCGGCACTGGCACGAGCCCGACCGCGGCATCTGGGAGGTCCGCGGCGAGCCCCAGCACTTCACGTCGAGCAAGCTCATGTGCTGGGTGGCCCTCGACCGCGGCGCCCGCCTGGCCCGCATGCACGACGAGCACGACTTCGCGGAGCAGTGGAGCAAGCTCGCGGCCGAGATCCGCGCCGACATCTGCGCCAACGGCGTCGACGAGCGCGGCGTCTTCGTGCAGCGGTACGGGTCCGACGCCCTCGACGCGTCGCTGCTGCTGATCCCCCTGCTGCGGTTCCTGCCGGCCGCCGACCCCCGCGTCCGGGCCACCGTCCTCGCGATCGCCGACGAGCTCACGACCGACGGCCTCGTCCTGCGCTACCGCGTCGAGGAGACCGACGACGGCTTGGCGGGCGAGGAGGGCACCTTCACCATCTGCTCGTTCTGGCTGGTGTCCGCCCTCGTCGAGATCGGCGAGCTCGACCGCGGCCGCGCCCTGTGCGAGCGGCTGCTGTCGTTCGCCAGCACCCTCAACCTCTACGCCGAGGAGATCGACCCGCGCAGCGGCCGGCACCTCGGCAACTTCCCGCAGGCCTTCACGCACCTGGCCCTCATCAACGCGGTCATGCACGTCATCCGCGCCGAGGAGTCCGCCGGCCACGACGGCATCCACTTCGAGCCCCCGAACCGCGCCGGCTGACGAGGCACGGCGCGGCACCCGCGTGAAGACTTCGTCGCGCCCCGCGAGACGAAGTCTTCACGCGAGGGTCCCGACGCCGCGCGGGCTCCAGATGTGCGGGACGTCGCGACACCACAGGTCCGACGCCGCCGGTGCCGCGCGCCGGAGGCCTAGCGCAGCGGGCGGAAGAACGTTCGCAGGTCGCCCACCAGCAGGTTCGGCGCCTCGAGCGCCGCGAAGTGGCCGCCGCGCTCGTGCTCGGTCCAGTGCACCAGGCGGTGCTCGCGGGCGTCGGCCTGGCGGATCGCCGGGTCGGTGGGGAACAGCGCGTGACCGAACGGGACCTCGTCGACGACCGCCGGCCGTGGCGCCGCGACGCGGTTCTCGTAGTACAGGTGGGTCGAGGTCGCGCCCGTGCCGGTGACCCACAGGAGCGTCGCGAGGTCGAGCAGGTGGTCGCGGCCGACCGCCTCGGCCGGGTCGTCGACGGCCGGGTCGGTCCAGTCGTGGAGCTTGTCGACGACCCACGCGAGCTGCGCGACGGGTGAGTCCGCGAGCGCGTAGCCGAGGGTGTGCGGCCGGGTCGACTGCAGCGCCGCGTAGCCCGTGTCCGTCTCCCGGCGCCGCGCCGCGCCGGCCAGCCGCTCGATCTCCGCGGACGTCAGCGGCCCGTCCACGGCTGGGACGTCCAGGTTGCCGTGCACGTGGACGCCGACGACGTGGCCGGGGGCGACGCGGCCGAGCTCGGGCGACACCACCGACCCGGTGTCCCCGCCGGCCGCGCCATAGCGGTCGTAGCCGAGCGACGCCATCAGCTCTGCCCACGCCCGCGCGATCCGGTGGTGGTCCCAGCCCTCGTCGGCGAGCGGCGTGGAGAACCCCACGCCGGGCAGCGACGGCACGACCACGTGGAACGCGTCCGGGCCGGGCGTGGTCAGCGGGGCCAGCAGGTCCAGGTACTCGAGCACGGAGCCGGGCCAGCCGTGCGTGAGGACGAGCGGCAGCGCGGCCGGGTCCGCCGAGCGGGCGTGCAGCATGTGGAACGTCTGGCCGTCCAGCTCGAGCCGGACCTGCTCGACCTCGTTCAGCCGCGCCTCGACCCGGCGCCAGTCGTACTCGGTGCACCACGCATCGACGAGCGCGCGCAGGTACTCCTCGGGCACGCCGCGCGACCAGCCGGCGGAGGGGAGGGTCTGCGGCCAGCGGGCCCGGAGCAGCCGCTCCCGGAGGTCGTCGAGGACCTCGTCGGGCACGTGCACCGTGAACGGTTGCACCGCGGTCAGGCGTCGCCCGACTCGGTGTACGCCTTCTCGGGCCAGTAGGCCCACTCCTCGAAGAGCTCGGCACGTCCGTCGGGGCCGAACCGCAGGACCCACAGGTCGCGGTACTCCTGCGGCTTGTCGCCGCCGTACTGCACCTCGACGCGCACCACCGCGTCCCGCCCGTCGGCCGCGATCACCTCCGCGGTCATCTCGAACGGCGTCGGGTCCACCCAGAACTCGCGGATGGCCTCCAGGCCGTCGAGCGGCTCGGCGTACGGCGAGCGCAGGTAGCGCGCGTCCTCGTGGAACAGCCGGTCGAGGCCGTCCACGTCCTGGTCGCGCCACGCCTGCTCGTACCGCTCGACCCACCCCGTGACCGCATCCCTGCCCATCGCACGCCCCTCGCACTCGTCGGTCGTCCCTCGACGAGTCTGCCGCGCACGTCCGACATCGTCACCGCACGCGCGGGCCTGCCTCCCCGCGCCGGAGCACCGACAGCTCCACCCGGGAGCGCAGCTGCTCGGCGGGCAGGACGTGCGCGAGGTCGGCGAGCACGCGGTCGCACGCCCCGACGACGGCGTCGAGGTCGGAGTCCGGGTCGACGGTCGCCCGCAGCCGGACCACGAGCTCGCCGCGGTCGGCCAGCACCGCTCCGCGCGCGGACCGGACGACGGGGTCGTCGGCCAGCACCTCGGCCGCGGTGGCGACCGCCGGCCCGGGGTCGATCACGAGCCGGCCGGATGTCGGGCCCGACGGGAGCCGGAGCGACCCGACCGACCGCCGCGGCAGGTGCGCCAGCACCCACCACAGGCCGATGACGACGAGCGCTCCGCCGACGACGCCCGCCAGGACGGCGAAGCTGGAGGCGTCGGTGACCTGACCGGTGTCGACGTCCACCGACTCGGGGGCGTCGGGCCACACGTCGGACAGGAAGCCCACCTGCCACCCCACGGCGGCCACGCCGACGACGATGAGGACGAGCCCGAGCAGCAGGACCACCACCCGGTCGAACGCGAGGATCGAACGCCTCATCGCCCGTCACCCCCGGCGTGGAGGCCGGCCGTGACGCGGCTGACCACGCGGACGGCGAGGGGCTGCACCAGCGGCGACAGCCGGTCGGTCACCGCGGCGCGCACGGCGTCGGACACGTCGTCGCCCTCGAGGGTGGTCACGGTGACGGTCACTGACCGTCGGGTCGCGGACGCCTTGGCGGACAGCACCCGGTCCACGTCGTCGGCGGCCGAGGCAGCGAGGCGGGCGGCGTCGCCGATGCCGGTGGTCGTGCCGGCCGACGACGTGACCGCGAGCCGCGTGCGGACCCGGCGACCGAGGGCCACGACGACGAGCCACAGCCCCAGCAGGGCGAGCACCACACCGACCACCGACACCAGCGTCGACGGTTCGACGCCGTCCGTGCCGTCGACGACCGGCGCGAGCCACGGCTCCCCGTCCACGGTCCCGGCGGCGACGAGCGCCTCGCGCAGGACGAGGACGCCGAGCGCGACGAGCAGCACGGCGAGCGCGATGCTCCACCACGCGACCCGCCCCGCGCGGGTGGCCGGGGCGGCCGGGGCGAAGCCGCTCGGGGTGTCGACGTGGGTCATCGCACCCTCGCCGCCGGTCGCGCCGCGGTCGCGGCCCGAACGACCTCCCGGACGGCCACGCTCACGTGGGCGACGTCCTGGCCGGCCTGCCGCTCGAGCTCGCGGCGGACCGCCTCCTGCACCCCGAGCGTGACGCTCGCAGCCGACGCCGGCCACGTGATCGCGACCTCGACCTGCACGCGGGCCCGGGTACCGGCGCGCTGCCACTGCACGCGGGGGTAGCTGCGCCCGAGCCGGCGCTCGATCGTGCCGGCGGAGTCCTCGGGCGCGACGCCGGGCACCTCGAGGGTCACCTGACGGGCGATCCGCGTGAGGGCGCGGTCGGCGATGGTCAGGGTGCCGCGGGGGTCAGCCACGGCGGCGGCCCGCGACGACGCCGGACAGGTCGAGGCGCCCGTCGACGACCAGGCCGACCAGCACCCCGACCCCCGCGAGCACGAGGGCGAGCACGAACATGCTGAACCCGCCGACGGCGGCGACGAGGGCGAGCAGCAGGCCGGCGAACAGCCCGATGGCGACAGACGACATGGTGACTCCTCAGACGATGGTGTCGATGTCCTCGACGTGGACGCGGACGGGCCTCGGTGCGATGGCCGAGACCACGCGCTGGACGCGGGCGGCGGTCTGCGGCACGGGGACGAGGTCGGAGACGACGAGGTGCACCTCGGTCCCCTCGTCGTCGATCCGCACCCCCGTCACCCGACGGCCCGGCAGGTAGGTGCCCAGCTCGCCGAACCGGCCGCCGTGCAGCCGGACGACGCCCGGGACCGCGAGCACCGCGGCGGCGACGGCCTCGGCCGGGGTGAGGGGTTCGGGGGCGACGTCGCCGATGACGACGACGAGTGGCTCGACCAGGTCGATCGGGGCGACGTCGGGCGCGACCTCGAGAGGCGTGGGGACCGGCGCCTCGTCGGGACCCGTCACTGGACCCGCTGCTCCTGCGGGGCCGCCGGCGACGCGTCGTCCTGCGGCAGGTGCACGTCGTTGACGGACACGTTGACCTCGACCACGTGCAGCCCGGTCATCTGCTCGACCGCGCTGATGACGTTGCGACGGATGCCGTTGGCCAGGTCCGCGATCGAGACGCCGTACTCCGCGACGAGATCGAGGTCGACCGCCGCCTCGGTCTCACCCACCTCCACGGAGACGCCCTGGGAGTGGTTGGTGCGCGCGCCGGGGATGCGCTCGCGCAGGCTGCCCATCGCCCGGGCCGCGCCGCCGCCCAGGGAGTGCACCCCGGTGACCTCGCTGGCCGCGATGCCGGCGATCTTGCTGACCACCGTGTCGGCGATCGTCGTGCTGCCCTCGGGCGTGACGAGCGCGCTCTGGCGGGCTCGGGTGGCGGGGGGTGTGACGGCCATAGCGGACTCGCTCATGGGTGACCTTCTCTCGACGGGTGTCGGCACGTTCACCTGGTTGGTCGTCGTCGCGTCCGATTCGTCACGCGGGACGAATGTGACCTGCGTCACACCGGCCCGGATGCGCGGGCCGTCGCGCGGGCACACAGTGCTCGGGATGGACGAGCCGGAGGTTCCCGACGAGGTGCTCGCCCGACGGGCCGGGCTCGGCGACCGCCGGGCGTTCGCGCTCGTCGTCGACCGACATGGCCCCGCGCTCTATCGCTACGCCCGCCGGATGCTCGATGATCCTCGGGACACCGAGGACTGCGTGCAGGAGGCGTTCGCCGCCGCGTGGACCTCGTTGCCGCTCTTCGAGGGCCGGTCGACGCTGCGCACCTGGCTGTTCGCCATCACGGCGCACAAGGTGCGGTCGCTGCAGCGCCGCGGCACCCGGACCGCGCTGCCCCTGCCGTTCGCCCCGGACGACGAGGTCGATCGCCGCGCGGTCGACCCGCAACGGTCGGCCGAGGACGCGGACCTGCTCGAGGCGCTGAACGCGGCGCTGCGTGAGCTCCCGCCGGGCCCGCGCTCGACGTGGCTGCTGCGGGAGGTGGAAGGTCTGACGTACGACCAGATCGCCGAGGTCTCCGGCACGACCACCAGCACGGTCCGCGGCCAGCTCCACCGGGCCCGGGTGCACCTGATCCAGCGGATGGAGGCGTGGCGATGAACGCGGACCAGCTGCTCGCCCACGCCGCCCGGACGCTGCGCGAGCACACCGACTCCGGGTGGGTAGCCCTGCGCGACGACGTCGTCGCCGCCGCGGTCCGCGCGTTCCGACCGTCCGCACCCGTCCGCGGGCGGTTGCCGGGCGGCGAGCTGTGGGTGGCGTCGGCCGCACTGGTGTCTCGCGTGAGGTCCGCCCTGGCCGGTGTCCCCGACGCCGGCGCGCTGCGGATCGCGTGCACCACCACGCCGGACGACGACCTGGACCGGCTCACCGTCGAGCTCGTCGTCCTGTACGGCACGCCGGTGCTCCCGCTGGCCGCCGACGTCCGCCGCGTCGCCGCGACCGCGGTCGCCGAGACCCTCGGACTGACCAGCCCGCCGGTCGACCGCGTGCGCGTGGACGTCTCGGTGGCTGACGTCACGGACGACCGCCGGCTGCTCTGAGCAGCGCGCCGACCCGGACGGGTGGCGTCGTCGTAGGAGACACTCCTGTCTGTGACCGACCTGCTCTCCTCCCCGCGCCCTCTGGGCGAGGGCCTGGTCGACCACCGCGCGGACTGGTCCTGGCTCCCGGACCCCGCCGACGCCCCGACCGCACCGGACCTCGCGCGGGCGCGCGAGGAGGCCGAGCGGCTGCTGGCGGACCACGGCGTCACGTACGGCGCGGACCAGGAGGACGGCGAGCACCCCTGGCACCTCGACCCGCTGCCGGTCATCGTCGACGAGCCCGAGTGGGCCCGGCTCGACGCGGGCCTGGTGCAGCGCGCGGAGCTGCTCGACGCGATCCTGCAGGACGCGTACGGCCACCGCCGCCTGCTCACGGACAAGCTGCTGCCGCCGACGGTCGTGCTCGGGCACCCCGGGTTCGTCCGCGCCGTCGACGGGCTGCGGCTCCCCGGCGGCCGCGAGCTCGTGCTCACCGCCACCGACCTCGTCCGCGACGGCTCGGGGGCGTGGTGCGCGGTCGCGGACCGGACGCAGGCGCCGTCCGGCGTCGGCTACGCGATGGAGGACCGGCGGATCGTCTCGCAGGTGCTCGCGGGCGTGTACCGGCAGGCGTCGATCCAGCGGCTCGGCCCGTTCTTCCGCGCGCTGCGGCTGGCGCTGCGGGACGTCGCCCCCGGGCACGACGAGCAGCCGCGGGTCGTCCTGCTCACCTCCGGGCCGGCGAGCGAGACCGCGTTCGACCAGGCCTACCTCGCGTCGATGCTCGGCCTGCCCCTGGTCGAGGGCTCCGACCTGCTCGTCCGCGACGGCCGCGTCTGGATGCGGGGCGTCGAGGGCCTCGAGCCTGTGGACGTGGTGCTGCGGCGCGTCGACGCCGAGTGGTGCGACCCGCTGGACCTGCGGCAGGGGTCCCGGCTCGGCGTCCCCGGGCTGGTCCGGGCCGTGCGTGCGGGGACCGTGAGCGTGGTCAACCCGCTGGGCAGCTCGGTGCTCGAGAACCCCGCGCTGCTCACGTACCTGCCGCGACTGGCCAACGCGGTGCTCGACCAGGACCTCACGCTGGCGTCGGCCCCGACCTGGTGGTGCGGCGAGCCGAGGTCGCTGCAGCACGTCGTGAGCCGCCTCGAGCAGCTGGTGATCCTGCCGACCGTCCGCGGCACCGACATCGGCACGATCCTGGGCTGGACGCTCAGCCACCGCGAGCGCGAGCTGCTGGCGGCGCGGATCTCGGCGGAGCCCTGGCTCTGGGTGGGGCAGGAGCCGGTCGGGCCGGTCGGGCCCACTGTGGACGGGTCGCCCGTGGGCGTCGGCAGCGACCTGCCGTCGGCGGAGGGTGTCGGGCCCGCGGACCTGGGGCCGCGCGCCGCGGTGCTGCGGACCTACGCGGTCGCGCACCGGTCGTCGTACACGGTCATGGCCGGCGGGCTCGCGCGCGTGGCGGCCGGGCACGTCGTGTCGTCGGCCCTCGGCGCCGCCGCCAAGGACGTCTGGGTGCTGTCGACGCAGCCCGACGCCCCGGTCGAGCCGTGGGTGCCGTCCGACGAGTCCTCCGCGGGAGAGGCGCCGACGCCGCGGCGCCCCGCGACGGGCATCTCGCCGCGCACCGCCGAGAACCTCTACTGGATGGGCCGGTACGCCGAGCGCGCCGAGGACTCGGCCCGGGTGCTGCGCGTGGTCATCGATCGCTGGGACGACTTCCACAAGCGCCCGGCCTCCGCGGGCGGCCAGGCGCTCGAGGTGCTCCTCGCGGCCCTGACCCCGGCCGAGCCGGCGACCCCCGCGTTCCGGGAGCTCGTCCTGGACCCGCGCACGCCCGGGACGGTCGCGCGGTCGGTGCGTCGGCTGGCCGCGTCCGCCGCCGCGGTGCGCGACCAGCTGTCGACCGACACCTTCGGGCCGCTCGCCCGGATCGACCGCGCGCTGCGCGACGAGCGGAACAGGACCCGCGGTCGGTCGCACGGGCGGGACGCGCTGGACCTGGGCGTGGTCGGCGGCAGCACCACGGCGGGTCTGCGGCCCGCCCTCGACCGCGTGCTCGAGGGCCTCCTCGCCGTCGCCGGCATCACGGCCGAGGGCCTCGTCCGGGACGTGGGCTGGCAGTTCCTCGACGCCGGCCGCCGCATCGAGCGCGCGCAGCACGTGGTCCAGAGCCTGCTCGACACCGTCGTGCAGCAGCGCCCCGCCGACGTCGACTCGGTGGTCCGGGAGGCGATCCTGCTGGCCCACGAGTCGGCCATCACGTTCCGCCGCCGCCACCAGACCGGCGCGGGTCTGGCCGAGCTGCTCGAGCTGCTGCTGCTGGACCCCACCAACCCGCGGTCCCTGGCGTACCAGCTGGACCGGCTGCAGGAGTCGCTCGCCCTGGTCCCCCTCGCCGGCCGCGCCCCCGACCAGCGCGACCACCTGCTCGCCGACGTGGTCGACCTGCTCGCCGAGGTCGACCCGGTGGCCGTCGCCGGCGCGGTCACGGAGGACGGGCGCCGGGCGCGGCTGGCCGAGACGCTGGAGTCGATGCTGTGGCGGCTGCACTCGGCCGCCGACGAGATCGAGCGCGTGCACTTCGTCCGCCTGGCCCCGAGCCGCGCGCTCGAGGACCCGTGGGACGCCCGGGACGGTGGTGGCGAGTGACCCGCACCTACGACCTGGTGCACCGCACCACCTACACGTACGCGAACGTGGTGACCGACTCCTACGGCCGCACGACGATGACGCCGCGCGACGTGCCGGGCCAGGCGTGCCTGAGCACGTCCATCGACATCGATCCGCCGCCCGCGGACACGAACATGCACGTCGACTACTTCGGCAACCGCACCACCTACTTCGGCGTCACGACGCCCCACACCCGGCTCGTCGTCACCGCACGCTCGACCATCGAGGTCACCCGGCACGCGCCCGACCCCGCCGCGCTGCCGACCGTGGGCTGGCACGAGGTCGCGCGTCGCGTCGCGGCCGGCGAGGTGGGCCGGCTCGACCCCGGCCTCGTCGACCTGCGCGAGGCGCTGCTGCCCTCCCCGCACGTGACGTTCGCCGACGAGGTCCGCGACTGGGCCGCGCCGACGTTCTCGGAGGACCGTCCCGTGGTGGACGTCCTGGTCGAGCTGGCGCACCGGATCCGCACCGAGCTGGCGTACCGGTCGGGCTCCACCACCGTGCATACCACCCAGGCGCAGCTGCTCGCCCAGAAGGCCGGCGTCTGCCAGGACTTCGCACACCTGATGATCGCGGCGCTGCGGCTGCACGGTCTGCCCGCCCGGTACTCGAGCGGCTACATCGAGACCCGCCCGCCGGCCGGCCGCGAGAAGCTGCGCGGCGCCGACGCCTCGCACGCCTGGGTCTCCGCGTGGGTGCCCGGTGCGGGCTGGGTCGAGGTGGACCCGACCAACGACCAATTGGTCGACGACCGGTACGTGCTGCTCGGCTGGGGCCGCGACTACGACGACGTCCCGCCGCTGCGCGGGGTCATCTTCACCGAGGGCTCGGGGTCGCGCCTGACGGTCTCGGTCGACCTGGTGCCGTCCGGCGCGGAGCCCTACCTCTAGCGACGCGAGGCCGCCCGGTCCCGCAGCTCGTCGGGCGGCACGACGAACCCGCCGCCGTCGACCACGGTCCCGCCGACCGCGCGCCACAGCGCCGCCGCGACGCGCGCGACCGACGGCTGCACCCGCGAGCGCGCGATGAGGTGCAGCTGCGACGGGTGCTCGCTCTGCAGCTCGTCGGGCAGCGGCGGCTCCCAGGTCACGTGGTACGACCACGGCCCGTACTCGCGCCAGTCCAGCCGCGACAGCGCCACGGGGACCTCGCGCGAGCGGCCGGTCCGCACGGTGATCGCCCCGTCGTACTCGAACGTGCCCGTCACCGAGAACGCGGCGGGGCCGTCGCCTGCGGGCTGCTGCGGGACGTCGGTCGGACCGACGCGGGCGCCCGTCATGGCCGGCCGCAGCAGCGGGACGGCGTCCTGCGCCGAGAGCGGCACGGGCGACCAGAGGGTCAGGTCGACCGCTGACCCGGGGTCGGGGACGACCGGCCGGGCGCGGTCCGCGGGCACGATGGCGCCGCCGGCGCGGCGGGCCGCGGCGGACATCCAGCCGTAGACCAGGTCGAGCGACGCACGCTCGTCGACGGGAACCACGGCGTACAGGTCGGCGTCCTGTGGCGGGAGACCGGCAGCCTGGGCCTGGGACCCCGCGAGTGGCGTCGGTCCCTCGAGCGACGCCGACGCGTCCAGACGGAGGGAGCCCGGCGTCGGCTCGGCGTCGTCGGCGACCCTGCCGCGGAAGCGCGCGCCGCTCATCGGCCGCGCGCTCGCCGCGGCCTGTGCCGCCGTCACGGGCTCGCGCGTCCAGGCGGAGTCGGGGAACCAGGCCGCGGCCAGGCCCGCCACGTCCGTGCCCTTCGGCACGACGAGGACGTGCCGGCCGTCGAGATCACCCGGGAGGACCACCTGCGGCAGGCTCATGCGGGCGGACGGTACACACCTCGTGATGCGGTTGTGTTACGAAAGCCCGCAGGTCACCGCGTTCTCCACAGGATTCACCGTGTTGCACACCCCTGTGGACAGTGCCTGTGGACAACCGGTCAGGCGTGCACGTCGTGCAGGTGGTGGACCACGTCGTGCAGGAAGTACTGGCCGAGCGTCAGCACGGTGAACTCCGAGCCGTTGGACCGCCGGCCGGACCGGTCCCACTGGTCGCCCGCCACGGAGTCGAACCGCGCGGCGGCCGTCTCGGCGGCCTCCACCAGCTGCTCGGCGACGACCGTCGGATCCTGCTGGTCGTACCGGTCCTCGAGCGCCGAGGCGTCCTGGTCCCAGTTGGCGAACAGCGGGTCGTCCTGCGTGAGCAGCAGCTCCAGGCGGCCGTCGAAGACCCGGAACACGTCGCGCACGTGGGCGCCGTACTCGAGGGTCGACCAGGTGGTGGGCTCGGGCCTGGTCCGCGCGTCCGGCCGGTGCAGCGCCGAGACCCAGCGCGGCGTGAGGTCCCGCACCGTGCCGCCGATCGCCGGCCCGTCCACGTCCGCGGCCGTGAACCCGCACTCCGGGCACCGCTGCGACAGGACCCAGGTCCAGTCCTTGGTGTCGGGCTGGATCTCCTCGTTGCTCGTCATGGTCCGCAGGCTAGACGACGCGTCCCGCGCACCACTGCCAGGAGCCGTCGATGTCCCGCCACCTTCGCGGCACGCCCGGCGCCGGCGTGCTCAGGCGTCGCAGCCGGGCGTGGGCTCCCCTCCAGCCCACGCCCGGCCGACTGGTTCGGACGCTAGGGCGGGAGGGGTTGCAGGAGGGTTGCAGCGCCGAGCATGTGCTTGGCGATGCCATCGGCCCCGGTCAGACGGCCAACGACATGGTCGACCCGCGCCGTAGCCCTACGGGCGGTGGGGAGCGGGCGCGCCCAGCCGGCGCGCCAGCAGGTCCAGCCGACCGACCGCGCGGACGTGCACCGGTGAGCCCTTGGGTGCGAGCCAGGCCAGCCTTTCCCACGCCTGCCAGTCGTCGGCGCCGTCGTCGGACGCGAGCCAACGGCTGACCACCGCAGGCTGCGAGCTCGCCAGCACGGCCGCGCGCAGGTCGGCCGTGAGCTCCTCGCGGACGCGCTCGACCCCCGGCGACACGGAACGCGTCAGGACGGGCGCCGGGTACGCGGTCAGCGCCGCCTCGGTGTCGCCGGCGTCGAGCAGCGCGTGCACCATGTCGGCGTCCGTGCGCAGGGGTGACGTCAGGCGGTAGGGCCGGGACTCGCTGAGCAGGGGGCCGACGAGCCGCCGCAGCCGCGAGACCTCGGCCCGGACCGTCACGTCGGACAGCTCGTGCTCGCTCAGCAGCACGGCCAGCTCGTCCCCGCTGAGGCCGCCCGGGTGCTTGCTCAGCAGCAGCAGGATCTCCGCGTGGCGCAGGGTCAGGCGGACGTCCGCCGACCCGAGGTGCACCATCGGCGCGCCGAGGACCCGGAGCCGGGCGACGGGGCCAGCGGTCCGGACGAGCGACGAGGCCGGCGGGGCGGAGGCCGGCGCCACCCGGGCCAGCTCGGCCTCGATCGCGGCGACCGTGGCCCGGACCAGCGACATCACCAGCGGGGACGCCACGACGTCGGTGCCCGTCACGTCGAGCACCCCGAGCAGTCGGCCGTCGGGGTTGCGCACGGGGACGGCCGCACAGTTCCACGGCTGCACCCTGCGTGCATAGTGCTCGGTGCCGACGACCTGCACCGCCTGGTCCGTGGCGAGCGCGGTCCCCAGCGCGTTGGTCCCGACGGCGTCCTCGCTCCAGACGCCGCCCTCGACGAACCCCACGCCCTCGACCCCGCGGCGCACGGCCCGGTCACCCTCGACCCACAGCATCCGGCCGACGTCGTCGGTGAGCGCGGTGACCCACCCCGCGTCGGCACCGGGGCGGACGAGGAGCTCGCGGACCACCGGCATCGCCGCGGCCAGGGCGAGGGAGCCGCGGTAGCCGACGAGGTCGTTTCCACCCATGTCGACCGGCACGTTCTGCACCTCGGGGTCGACGCCGCTGCGCAGGCTGCGCCGCCACGAGTCGGCGACGATCGAGCGGACCGCGCGGCTGGACACCTGGCCTGTCGTGACGAAGCGCTCGTGGGCCGCACGCACGCGCGCGGAGTCGGCGATGTCCACCATCCGACTCCCTCCGACGCCGTCGTCGACCGTGCCGTGGTCGAGCGCAGCTGGACGTCCGTGCGAAAAGTGTACGAACTGGACAGTCGTCCCGCCCAGGATTTCGGCCGGGTGTCGTCGACGATCGTCGCCCCCGGGCGCATTTTGGTGACAGACCGTGCGATGATGTCACGATGCCCAAGATCATCGGCGGATCGCTGCACGAGCACCGTGAGCAGACCCGCCAGAAGCTCTTCGCGGCGCTGTCGAACCTCATGGCCGACCAGGGCTTCGACGCCATCACCCTCGCCGAGATCGCGTCCGCCGCGGGCGTCGGCCGGACGGCCGTCTACAACCACTTCCCCGACAAGGAGTCGCTGCTCCTCGGGTTCATCACGCACGAGACCGAGCAGTACGCCGCGACGCTGCAGCGCTCGCTCGACGACATCGACGACCCGACCGAGCAGCTGCAGACCTACGTCCGGCAGCAGGCCGCGCTGACCCGCGTCTACCACCTGGCGCCCGGGCCCGAGCTGCGGTCGGTCCTCTCGCGCGGCACCCAGCAGCGCGTCCGCGAGCACGTCGTGGTGGTCGAGCAGATCCTGCGCGGCATCCTCGCCGCGGGCATCGAGTCCGGCGCGTTCCCGGAGCAGGATCTCGACGTGACGGTCCCGCTGATCAACGCCTGCCTGTCCGGCCGCGGCGTCCCCCCGGACGGGCCGGAGCGCGAGCGCGCGATCGCGCAGACCGAGGCGTTCGTGCTCCGCGCCGTCGGTGCCGCAGCCGTCGTGCCGGCCTGACCCGGTGGCCAAGCGCGCACGCGGCGGACCTCCGCCCGCCCACCACGGCAGCCATCCCGTCGAGCGCCGACCGCGCTCCCGCCCCCCGGTCCGCCGGTCGACGGCCCTCGAGCTCACGTTCCTCCCGGGCCTGGGGTCGCTCGTCTCCGACGAGGCGGCCGAGGTGCTCCTGCTGGACGGCGAGCCGACCCCGGTCCCCGGCCGCGACGACGCCCTGGAGGTCGCGGCGTGGGGTCCGCCCGCCGACGCCCTCGCACTGCGCACCGCCGTCGCCGCGTTCCTCGTGCTGCGGTTCGACGTCCCGCGCCCCAAGTCCCTGACCAGCGGCGACCACCTGTCCCGGATCGTCGACGCCATGTACGCCTCGCTGCGGGCGGGTAGCTCGTCGACGTTCCGGTTCGAGGCCGCCGGCAGCGACTCGGCGGTCTTCGAGCGGCTCGCCGGCCTCCTCGCGGAGGCCACCGGCCTGAAGTACGACGACCGCGAGGGCGAGCTCGTCCTGCGCGTCCGCCGCGGGGTCCGTCCCGGCCCGTCCGGCGAGCCCGGGTGGGACGTGCTGGTCCGCCTGGGCTCGCGACCGCTCTCTGCACGCCGGTGGCGCGTCACCGACTACCCGGGAGCCGTCAACGCGACGATCGCGGCCGCCATGGTCCGGCTCGGCGGCGTGGACCCGGCCGACCGCGTCCTCAACCTCATGTGCGGCTCCGGCACGCTGCTGGTCGAGCGCCTCGCGGCGGGCCCCGTCACCGACGCCGTCGGCGCCGACCTGTCGTCCGACGCGCTCACGGCCTCGTCGGAGAACCTCACGGCCGCCACGTTCGGCCGCGACGCCCGGCTGCTCCGCGCCGACTGCACCGGACCCGCGCTGGTCGAGGCCGCGGGCACCGGGTACGACCTGCTGCTCGCCGACCCGCCATGGGGCACCCTGCACGGGACCCACGCGACCAACGCCGAGGTCCACGCCGGCATGCTGCAGGCCGCCCACGACGCCGCCGCGCCCGGTGCGCGGTTCGTCGTCCTCACGCACGAGATCAAGGTCATGGAGCGCTGCCTGCGCGACGCCGACGCCCTCTGGCGGGTCCGCTCGGAGACGCGCGTGTTCGCCAAGGGCCACCACCCGCGCATCTACGTCCTCGACCGCACCTGACCCGGATGCGCGATCGGCCGTCGCCCGATCGACGACGAATTCCGGGCCCGAACGGGTGTGTTGCGGGTCACATCACCCGTGCAATTGCGATCAAGGTACGGATTCACCCTGTTCTTCGCTCGACGGGCACGACACCCTGACCCTATGGATGACCAGCTGCGGGTCGAGGTGACCGACCAGGACATCGCGCAGGCGCGCCGTGAGTGGAAGCACTCGTGCGAGACGTGCGCGCCCGCCGAGGTGGTCGCGCACCGCTACTGGCTCCTGCGCCAGCTGGTCCACACCCAGGCACAGCAGATCGCCGACGACCTGCGCGCGCGCCGCCGCTGACCGCAGTACGAGGGGTCCAGCGTCCGACAAGTGGACCGCCGGCGTGTGCGGCGCGCGCCGAGTGACGACCGGCCCACGGCCGAGAACGTCAGTTCGCCGCGAGAACGTCACTGTGAACTGCCGTTCTCGCGGCGAACTGACGTTCTCGGGGTGGGTGCGACCGGCCGATGACGCTGAGTGAGAATGGACCCGTGCGTGAGAGTCGTCTGCCCCGGGTCCGTGCGTCCGAGCTGGTCGGCCGGGGGTGGTTGAACACCGGCGGCCGTGACGTGACCCTCGCGGACCTGCGCGGCAAGATCGTCATCCTCGACTTCTGGACGTTCTGCTGCATCAACTGCCTGCACGTCCTCGACGAGCTGCGGGAGCTCGAGGAGCAGCACCGCGACGTGCTCGTGATCGTCGGCGTGCACTCCCCGAAGTTCGTGCACGAGGCCGACCCGGTCGCGCTGGCCGCGGCCGTCGAGCGCTACGAGGTGCACCACCCCGTGCTGGACGACCCGGACCTGGTCACGTGGTCGGCGTACACCGCGCGGGCGTGGCCGACGCTCGTCGTGATCGACCCCGAGGGCTACGTCGTCGCGCAGATGGCCGGCGAGGGCCACAAGCACAACGTCGAGATCCTGGTCGGCGAGCTGATCGCCCAGCACGAGGCCAAGGGCACGCTGCACCGCGGCGACGGTCCGTACGTGCCACCGGCGCCGAGCGAGGGCACGCTGCGCTTCCCGGCCAAGGCGATCGTCCTGCCCGACGGCCACCTGCTCGTCGCGGACGCCGGGCACCACAGCCTCGCGGAGCTCGAGGCCGACGGCGAGACGCTGGTCCGGCGCATCGGGTCCGGCGAGCGCGGGCTGGTGGACGGCGGCCCCGACGAGGCCCGGTTCAGCGAGCCGAACGGCCTGTGCCTGGTCCCCGACGAGCTGCGCCCGTGGCTGGGCTACGACGTGCTCGTCGCCGACACGGTCAACCACGCGCTGCGCGGGGTCCGGCTGGCGGACGGCGTGGTCACCACCGTGGCCGGCACGGGTGAGCAGTACATGGTCGGCGCGGCCGACAACTTCCTGCCGTGGGACGACGACGAGCCCGAGGAGGAGGCCGCCTCGATGCCCGTGATCGGCCTGCCCGGGGACGAGCTCGCCGCGTTCGCGTCCTCGTTGACGCTCGGGTCGGCCGACGGCCCCGGCGACCACCGCCCGCAGCCGGCGGCATCCTTCGTCCCCGGCCCCCGTCGGCAGAAGCTGTCGTCCCCGTGGGACGTGACCTGGTCGGAGCCGCTCGGCGCGTTCGTCGTCGCCATGGCCGGCAACCACACGCTGTGGGCGTTCGACGACAAGCAGGGCTCGATCGAGCTGCTCGGCGGCACCATGAACGAGGGGCTGCTCGACGGCCCGCTGCACGAGGCGTGGTTCGCGCAGCCGTCGGGGCTGGCCGTGGGGGCCGACGACAAGATCTGGCTGGCCGACTCCGAGACGTCGGCGCTGCGCTGGGTCGACCCGGTGGAGCGGACCGTGCACACCGTCGTCGGCGAGGGGCTGTTCGACTTCGGCCACCGCGACGGCCCGGCGAGCGAGGCGCGCCTGCAGCACCCGCTCGGCGTCGCGGTGCTGCCCGACGGGTCGGTCGTCGTCGCCGACACGTACAACGGCGCGGTGCGCCGCTACGCCGACGGGGAGGTCAGCACGCTGGCCACGGGTCTGGCCGAGCCGAGCGGGATCGTGGTGCTCGACGGCGGGTCCACGCTGCTCGTCGTGGAGTCCTCGGCCCACCGGCTCACGCGGATCGCGCTGCCGGCCACCCTCGTCGGCCAGATCCTGGACTCGGGCTCGCACCGCACCCAGCGGCCGGTCACCGAGCTGGCGCCCGGTGAGGTCCGCCTCGACGTCGTGTTCACGCCGGCCGCCGGCCAGAAGTACGACGACCGCTACGGACCGTCGACGCGTCTGCAGGTCTCGTCCACCCCGCCGGGGCTGCTGCTCGAGGGCGCCGGCGACGACGTCCCGCTCGACCGCGTCCTGCGCCTGGACCCGTCCGTGCCCGAGGGGGTCCTGCACGTCACGGCCCACGCGGCCAGCTGCGACGCCGACCCCGCGATCGAGTACCCGGCCTGCCACCTCAACGCCCAGGACTGGGGCGTGCCGGTCCGGCTGGTGGAGGGCGCGCCGACCACCCTGACCCTGCCGCTGCACGGCTGAGGCCTCGTCCGCGGACGGCTCAGCGCGCGCCCAGGATCGCGACGGCGGCGAGCGCGTCCAACGAGGTCGCGACGACCTCGCCCGTGGCCGCCGTCTTCGACATGCCGATCTCGACCTGCCACAGGTCGTGCATGACGACCGCGGTGGACGACTCGACGCCGAGCTCGGCCGGGCTGCCGCCACGGGCGACCGCGGACGGCGGCTCGTCGGGGCTGCGCCGGGTCAGCACGGCCCACGCGGACCCGCCGAGGGTCTCGGTCGCCGCGGCCGCGAAGGCGCACAGGCGGGGCACGACGCCGGACTGGGCGGCGACGATCGCCGCCGTGCCGGCGACGAGCACGCGTTCGGCGGTGACCGCGGGGTCGGCCGTCGCCGGGACCAGCGAGCGCAGCGCCCGCGCGCGCGCCCGCTTCGCCTTGTACTGGGCCGTGTCGGCCTGCCGGAACAGGTGCCGCGCGGAGACGGAGCCGGTCACGGCCGTCGACGCGATGCCGTAGGAGATCGCCGCGCCGTGGGGCAGCGGGAACTCGGCGATGGTCGCCGCCATGACGTCGGCCACCTCGGCCCGCCGCCGCCCGACGGTCACCAGGCAGAACTCGTCGCCGCCGATGCGCGCGGCCGTCGAGCCGGGCAGCGCGTCCGACGCGCGGCTCAGCACGTCCGCGACAGAGCGCAGGAGGTCGTCGCCGGTGTCGTGGCCCAGCTCGTCGTTCACGCGCTTGAGCCCGTCCACGTCGCACATGACGATGCAGGTCTCGTGACCCGACTCGAGCGCCGCCTCGGCCTCGGCGTCCGCGACGCGGCGGTTGGCCAGGCCGGTCAGCGGGTCGTCGGCCACCAGGTGGCGCACCTGCGCCTCGAGGTCGACGCGCGCCACGGCCCCCGCGACCAGCGCGGCGAGCACCTCCGCGCGGGCGACGTCGTCGACCCGGAACGGGGGCCCGGGCCGGGGCCGCACGGCGTAGAGCTGACCCCAGACGGAGCCGTTGACGATGAGGGGCGACGCGAGACCGGTCGCCGCGTCGAGCTCCTTGAGGGTGTCGACCTCGACGGGGTCGCCGGCGTCCGGGTCGTCCGGGACGGTCAGCTCGTCGTGCACCGTGCGCGCGTGGGCGACCCAGCTGGAGCGGTCGCGGATCAGGCCACGCAGGGCGGGGCGGTCGTCGGCGCGGTGCGACGCGCGGACGTGCCAGACGATGCGGGGGTCCGTGGGCGGCGGCTCGACCAGCACGGTGCGGCACGTGTCCTGGTCGATGCGGCAGAACGCGACCCGTCCGGCGTCCAGGACCTCGACCGCGGTCGAGGCGGCCACGTGCGCGACCTCGTCGATCGACCGGCAGCGGTCCAGACGGTGCGCCGCGAGGGCCAGCGCGCGCACGCCGACCAGGCCCGCCGCGGACCTGCTGTCCGCGCGCGCACCCTGGGCGGCCGTACCGCGACGCGTCACGTCGCCCATCATCGACCCTCAGCCCCATCTGGGGCGACGGAAGGGGATGAGAGGTCGGTGAGATCACCCGTCTGAACGACGCGAAATCGTTTACGCGTGCGCTAGCGGGTCAACGGACGTGGATCGCACCCAGCTCGCCGAACACCGCCGCGTTGAGCCGAAAGGCGTAACGCGCCTCCTCGACGACCACCGCGCGCGCCTCGTCGTCGAGCGCGAGCGCGTCGAGACGCTCGCGGTAGACGTCCTTGAACGGCTTGAGCTTGTGGATCTCGGGAAAGTCGTAGAACGCGACGCCCTCGGTGGTGAAGCCGTAGTGGCGCTGCAGCATGCGCTTGATGATCTGGCCGCCGGAGAGGTCCCCGAGGTAGCGCGTGTAGGCGTGCGCGGCGTACAGCGGGAGCGCGTCGGCCGTCTCCTCGAGCCGCTCGACGTACGTCCGGGTCGCCGGCAGTGCCCGCACCTGCGCACGCCAGTCGGAGCCGACCAGGTACGCGAGGTCCTGCTCGATCGCCGGCACCCGCTCGAGCTCGGCGAACACCAGGCCGCCGTCGTCCGCGAGCCCGGCGCCGGCCCGCTCGAGTGCGGTGTACACGAACAGCTGCTGCGCGGCGAGGTCCGTGTAGGCCGCGCGGTCCAGCGACCCGGACATCAGCAGCTCGACGAAGCCCGAGCGTTCCGCCGTCTCGTGCTCGCGCCGGGTGCCCTCGCGCAGCGCGAGCGAGAGCGGGACGGCCTGCGGCAGGACGGACATGGCGGTCACAGGACTCCTCGAGGTGCTGACGAGATGTCAGGAAACCATAGCCGTCAAGGTAAGGGCCGCCTACCCCGTCCCTC
This sequence comes from Cellulomonas sp. P4_D11, assembly GCF_056401915.1. NCBI lineage: Bacteria > Bacillati > Actinomycetota > Actinomycetes > Micrococcales > Cellulomonadaceae > Cellulomonas > Cellulomonas sp. P4_D11. The sequence goes on from NZ_JBFUIK010000005.1 coordinate 137,076, forward strand.
TCCCAGGCGCGCGGCGGGCTCCCGGCCGAGCCGGGTCCGAGGTCGCGGGCGGGGCCCTCAGGCGCTCGCGCGGATGGCGCCGACCACTCGGACGTGGACGTCGACCCCGTCGACCGCGCCGGGCAGGTCCGGGGCCGGGCCGCGGGAGACGTTGACCTGGAGCTGGTAGCCGTCGCCGGACCGGGCGATCCCGATGCCGCGCACGTCCGAGCGCCCCTTCAGGGTCATGCGCAGACGCTCTTTCGCCGCGCGTGCCTGCTCGAGGTCCGCCATGGGTGCACCGCCTCCCGCCGACCGCGACGGCCGCGGGGGCGGCGGTCCGACGATCGTCAGACCAGTGTGACCCCGAGAGCGTGCAGAACGGCATCGATCGGGTTGATGTACGTCAACCCGGTGCCATTCTCTCCCCCCGACTCCGACCCCGCAAAGAGCAGGCCGAGCGCGACGCCGTCCTCGCGGTACACGAGCGAGCCGGAGTCGCCGCCGCGGGAGAACGGTCCGGTGCCGGTGGACTCCACCTCGATCTGGTTGTCGAAGCTCAGCTCCCCCAGCTCGTCGCCGTACCCGACCACCACGTTGTCGAGCTCGATGGCCGTCACCCGCCCGTGCGTCACCGACGTGGTGCGACCGATCTTGGCCACCTTCTCGTCGCCGAGCGTCACGGCCGTCGTCGTGATGAGGCCGACGGGGTACTCGGGGTCGACCTCCTGGTCGTCGAGCAGGGCGATCGCGCAGTCGACCGTGGCGTCGCCGCCGGGCTCGAGCTCCACGCGGGCGGCGAGCGTGCCGACCTTGTCCCGCGGAGCCCGACCGCCGTCGGCCGGGCCGGGCTGCACGATGACGTCGCCGACCTGCGCCGACGGCGTGCCCGACAGCACGTGGTAGTTGGACAGCGCGTGGACCGACCCGTTCTTCAGCACGAACGCGCCGAGCGTGCCGGCCGTGACGTCGACGTGCGCGATCGAGATGCCCGGCCGCAGGGGGCGGACGCGTCCGGTCTCGCCCAGCGCGCGGGCGGTGATCACCGGCGGGCGCGGGCGGACCTTGCGGTCGTCGTCCGTGGCCAGCGTCTTGATCCGGCCCGTGCGGCGGACGTCGGCGTCCGGCAGCTCCGCGACCACCTTGCGGGCGATGCTGCGCACGGAGGGCAGGCCCAGGCGGTAGCGGACGGCGAGCGCGTAGGACCCGTCGGGCTGCGGGGCGAGGCCGATGGCCAGGGCCGGGCCGCCGTCGGCGACGTCGGACGGGCGCACGAGCCGCTCGGACAGCTCCCGTGCGAAGTCGACCGCCTGGGCCTTGGTCTCGCGTGCCTCGCCGTGGTCCATGCATCCCCCTGGGTTCGTTCGTCCGGTTCCTCCCGGCGCGCTGTCAGTCTGCCGCCCCCCACCCACACCCGCAGACCGATCAGCGGTACGCGGCTGCCTGGATCCCGTAGAGCTCGGCGTAGAGGCCACCCCGGGCGACGAGCTCCTCGTGCGAGCCGGTCTCGACGATCTTGCGGTCGGCGACGACGAGGATGAGGTCGGCCATGCGGACGGTCGAGAACCGGTGCGAGACCAGCAGCGTGACCGCTCCGGTCGTGGCGCCCACGGCAGCGGCGTGGGCCGCATACCGGTCGTAGAGGTCGTGCTCGGCCTGGGCGTCGAGTGCCGCCGTCGGCTCGTCGAGCACGACGAGCAGCGGCGACTCGCGCATCATCGCCCGGCCGAGCGCGAGCTTCTGCCACTGGCCGCCGGACAGCTGGGCGCCGTCCGCGTGGCTGGTGCCCAGCTGCGTGTCGAGGCCGTCCTCCAGCCGGGCGAGCACGTCCGACGAGTGCGCCCGGTCGAGGGCCTGGAGCACCGCGTCGTCCGAGTCGATCCGCGGCAGGTCGCCCACGCCGACGCTCTGCCGCGCCAGCAGCTCGAACCGGCAGAAGTCCTGGAACCCCGCCGCGGTCCGCTCCCGCCACGCCACGGGGTCGAGGTCGTCCAGCCGGACGCCGTCCACCCTGATCGTGCCCGTGGTCGGCGCGTAGAACCGGCAGAGAAGCTTGACCAGGGTCGTCTTGCCGGCGCCGTTCTCGCCGACGACGGCGACGCTGGTCCCGGCCGGGAGCACGAGGTCCACGCCCTCGAGCACGGGAGCGTCCGTGCCGGGGTAGGTGAACGAGACGCCGTCGAACCGGATGCCGTCGCGCAGCGCGTCGGGCGCGGGCACGGTGGTCCGCGGCGGGTTCTGCGACCGCACCAGCGCGCGCATCCATGCGAGGTCCGCCATGGTGCGTGCAGCCCGCTGCAGCTGCTGCAGGATGGTCACCGCGGCCGTGACCTGCTGGTTCACCTGCGACGCGAGCGTGATGACGAGGACGACCGCACCCACCGTCCGCTCACCGGCGACCGCGTCCCGCAGCACCAGGAGCGTCGCCGCGACGTACGCGACCGCGAACGCGAGCTGGCCGGCCGCGCGCAGGGCGTCGGCCCGCACCTCGCCCGCCCAGAGCACGGCGGTCGCCGCGTCCCACGACGCCCGCAGCCGCGTCCGCACCTCGTCGCCGAGCCCGCACGTGCGCAGCTCCTTGGCGGCCGAGGCGTCGAGCGACAGCAGGAACAGGTGCCGCGCGCGGCGGTTGTCGGTGGCGGCCGCGGTGCGTGCGGCTCCCAGGACGCTCTCCGCGCGCCGACCCAGCACGAGCGGGGGGATCGCGGCGAGCGGCAGCAGGAGGAGCCACGGGTTGAGCCGGGCGAGCAGGACGCCGGTGATCACGAGCGCGACGCCGAGCCCGATGGCGGACAGCAGCGCCTGCATGGATCCCCAGCCCGAGCGGTCGAGCTCGGAGCGCAGCACCTGCAACCGGTCGGCGTACTCCGGCCGCTCGTGGTGCTCGATGCCGGGCGAGTCGTGCGACAGCGCGATGAGGTCGCGCTCCAGCTGCATCACCGCGAGGTCGCCCAGCTCGAAGTAGAAGATGTGCGCGAAGTGCCCGGCGGTGAGCGCGGCCACCACCAGCGCGGCGACGAGCACGGCGGCGATCGACGCGCGGCGGGCGTCCCCGGCGATCGCGGCGTCGGTCAGCACCGCCAGCGCGGGCGCCGCGAGCGGCATCGCGACCGACTGGAGCACCATGAGCACGGCCGAGAGCGCCAGCTTGGCCGGGCTGATCCGGCCCGCCAGCCGCAGCAGGGCCCAGCACCCCCGAACGGTCTGGCTCACGGCTCCACCTCGTTCCCGTCGGCGTCGAGCCCCGCCGCGAACCGCTCGGCCTGCAGCCGGAACAGCCGGGCGTAGTGCCCGCCGGCCGCCACGAGCTCGTCGTGGGTGCCCTGCTCGACCACCCGGCCGGCGTCGATGACGACGATCCGGTCGGCGCGCCGCACGCTGGAGAACCGGTGCGAGATCAGTACCGACGTCACCCCGCGGGTCAGCTCGACGAAGCTGTCGAAGAACGCCGCCTCCGCCCGGACGTCGAGCGCGGAGGTCGGCTCGTCGAGCACCAGGACCCGGGCGCCCGCCTCGAGCGCGTAGAGCGAGCGGGCGATCGCGATGCGCTGCCACTGGCCGCCCGAGAGGTCGGCGCCGCCCTCGTAGGCGCGGGACAGGGTGGTGTCGAACCCGGCCGGCAGCGCGTCGACGGCGGCGGCGATGCCCGCGCGCTCGGCCGCCCCCCGGACGGCCGCCGGGTCCCGCGGCGCGTGCACCGCGCCGACCAGGATGTTGTCGGAGGCCGAGAGCTCGTACCGCACGAAGTCCTGGAAGACGACGCTCACCTGGCGACGCCACGCCGCGACGTCGAGATCGGCGAGGTCGGTGCCGTCGACCGTGAGGCGACCCGTCGTGGGCTCGTGCAGGCGGGTCAGCAGCTTGACCAGCGTCGTCTTGCCCGCGCCGTTGACGCCGACGATCGCGGTGCACAGGCCGGCGGGCAGCTCGAGGTCGAGGCCGTCGAGGACCGCGCGGCTGCTGCCCGGGTACGAGAAGTGCACCCCCTCGAACCGGAGGGCGGTCGTCGGCGCCCCCGCAGGAACGGGCAGCGCCGATCCGGCCTGCGGGAGGCGGGCCTGGGCCTCGGCCATCCGCGCCTCGAACTCGCCCAGCGCCGCGACGGCCTGCATCCCGTACTGGGTCTGCACGTCCGACTCCGGGTAGTACTCGCCGAGCGCGATCGCGGCGACCACCGACTGGATGCCCAGCGCCAGCGCGGTGAGCGTGATGTCGCCCGCCGACGCCGACCGCGCGATCGACACCAGGACGCCCGCGCAGACCACCAGACCGATCGCCGTGTAGGCGAGGTACGGCACCAGGTACAGCTGCCGACGGCGCGCGGCGACAGGCCCCAGCATCCGCTCGGTCGCGTCGGTGTACTCGTCGGTGAACCAGCCCGCGAGCCCGAAGACGCGCATCTCCTTCGCCGCGACCGGCCCCATCGCCACCTCGCGCAGGTACACCGACCGGCGCCGGAACCCGATCACGTGCCGCCACACCTGCGAGTACCTGCGCAGCCCGCCGCGCTGCCCGTACCGGAACACCAGCGTCGCCGCGAGGATGGCGACGGCGGCCGGCCATGACGCGACCAGCCCGACGACCACGGCGAAACCCATCAGCTGCACGTACCGCGCGACGAGCGCGAGCAGCCCGGCCGCCGACGCGCCCGGGCTCCGGAACTCCGCCTCGAACTCGCGGGTGGCCTCGGTCAACGCCTCGAGGGTGGCCTGGTCCTCCATCGGCGCGATGCTGGTCGACCGCAGGGCCACCCGCAGCGCCCGGTCCCGCAGCGCACCGTCGATCCGGCGCTGCATCCGTACGCCGAGCGCGGTCTGCACCGGCGCGAGCACCTGGCGCGCGAGGAACAGCACCGCCGCCAGCACGAAGGTCCGGACGAGGTCGCTCCACGCCGCCGAGCCCGTGCCGCCCTCGACCGCCGCCGGCACCTGCCCGACCACCACGCTGGTGGCCAGCACGAACGCGACCGGCAGCAGCCCGAGCACCACGTCGAGCGCGAGGAGCCCCGCGACCGACCCGGCCCCGGCGGTCGGCAGCAGACGCGCGATGTCGCGTCTGGGGAGGACCGCCGTCCGGTACCAGGTGCGGATCATCGGCATCCCTCCTGGGCGACGAGGCCGAGCAGCATCGCGACGACGACCGGCAGCACGGGACGCACGCGGACTCCTTCGGCTGAGAGCGCTCTCAAGGTAGCGGCGCGCCCCGCTCCGCATCCAGCGCTTTGGCACCACGTTCTGGCCGACGCCCTCAGTCGGAGGAGCGGGCCGAGACGGGTCGGGCGTCGGGTGGGGCCTCGCCGCCGTCGGCCACGGGCCGGGGCTCGTAGCGCTCGGGCGTGAGGTCCGCGCGCACGATGCGACCCAGCCGGAACCACCGCAACCCCACGCGGGTCTGGCACCAGGCGACCAGGTACCAGGTGCCACGGGTGCGGGCGAGCACCACGGGCTCGATCCGACGACGGCTGACCGCCCCCGACGAGCTCCGGTACTCGATCGCCAGCACGAGGCGGCGGCCCAGCGACTCCTCGACGGCACGGAGCACGCGCGGCGCGGGCACGTCGCCGACCTCGTCGGGCCGGGACCAGACCCGACCGGCCAGCTCGTCGGCCCGCGCGCGGTCGGCGGGCGGCAGGGCGTCGAGGACCTTGGCGCGGGCGGCGTCGGCATCGGCACCGAAGGGGCTGCCGGGCGGCAGGGCGCGGACCGCGAGCGCGAGCGCGACGGCCTGTGCGGGCGTGAAGTTCACGGGGGGCAGCCCGACGGACGCGGCGAGCACGTACCCGCCGCCGACTCCGGCCTGCGCGACGACCGGCAGGCCGGTCTGCTGCAGCGAGGAGATGTCGCGCTTGACCGTCCGGGGGGAGACCTCGAAGAGCCGCGCCAGGCGCGTGCTGGTGGTGCCGGCGCGGCCGACGCGGCGCAGCTCCTCGGCGAGGGCGTAGAGGCGGTCGGTGCGGTTCACGGTCTCAGCATGGTGACACAAAGGTGACATCCCGGTGTCACCTCGCGCGGTGGACCCTGTTCCTATGACTACTCCACTGGTTCTGATCCCCGGTTTCTGGCTCGGCTCCTGGGCGTGGGACGCGGTCGTCGCGGCTCTCCCCGAGGGGTTCGACGCCCATCCCGTCACGTTGCCCGGCCTCGAGCCCGACGCGGCCCGTGGCGACATCACGCGCGCCGACCACGTGCAGGCCGTCGTCGACCTGGTCGACAGCCTCGAGGGCGACGTGGTCCTGGTGGGCCACAGCGGCGGCGGCGCCCTCGTCGGCGAGGTCGTGGACCGGCGACCCGACCGGGTGCGCCGCGCCATCTACGTCGACTCCGGGCCCCTCGAGGAGGGGGCGGCCATCAACGCGGCCACCACCGAGAAGATCGAGGTCCCGCTGCCCACCTGGGCCGAGTTCGAGGCCCAGGGGTCGAGCATCGAGGGCATCGACGACGACCGCCTCGCCGAGTTCCGCCGCCGCGCGCTGCCGCACCCGGCCCAGGTGGTGCGCGGGGCGGTGCACGTGAGCGACCCCCGCCGGTTCGACGTGCCGGCGACCGCGATCTGCACGAGCCTGCCGTCCGAGGTGCTGAAGACGATGGCGCACGGCGGGCCGCCGTTCCACACGGAGCTGGGCGAGAGCACGGACCTGACCTACGTCGACCTGCCCACCGGCCACTGGCCGATGTTCTCGCGGCCCGCCGACCTCGCGGCCGCGATCGCCGAGGCCGCACGCGCCTGACTTGACACCTTTTGTCCCGGCGGAGGACGGTGGAGGACGCGGGCACCGACCAGGGGTCGCCTGGCCGCGGTCCCGTGCGCGGGGTGCGCCATGGACGCGAGCATTCGTCGGACAGTGACGGCCGTCGTCGCCGCCTGGGCCCTGGTCGCCCTGGCGCTCCTGGGGGCCCCGCCCGGCCAGGCGGCCGGCTCCGGCCCCGCCACCACCCTCTCCGTGCGCGCCCCGGCGACGGCGACCGCGGGCGCCCCGTTCGCGGTCACGGTCGCCGCCAAGGACTCGGCAGGTCGGGTGGCGACGTCCTACCGCGGACGCATCGCCCTGACGAGCGACGACGCCCGGATGCCCGTGCTGAACGCGGGGTACACGTTCACCGCCACCGACCGCGGCGTGCACACGTTCACCGCGACCCTGCGGACCGCCGGCTCCCGCCTCATCACCGCGAAGGACACGGCCAGGCCGACCATCACCGGACGGTCGGCGCCGATCGTCGTCGCGCCCGGTGCCGTGTCGAGGTTCGCCGTCGCCGGTCCCGCCACCGTGACGTCCGGGCAGGCGTTCGGCGTGCAGGTCACCGCCAAGGACGCCTGGTTCAACATCGTCCGCGCCTACCGTGGCACGGTCGCCTTCACCAGCAGCGACCCGAGCGCGACCCTGCCGGCGCCGTACGCGTTCACCGCGGGCGACGCGGGCATCCACGTTTTCGCGGGCGTCGTCCTGCGCGACTCGGGCGCCCGGGTGGTGACGGTGACGGACACCGCCACGTCCTCGGTGACGGGCAGCCTCGGCGTCAGCGTGGCGGGCACGGCCGGCGTCTACACGTGGGGTGTCGACGGGAGCGCGCTGGGTGGGGGCAACCGCCCCAGCACCTCGCTGCCGTTCCGGATCCTGACCGGGGCGTGGGCGGACGTCGAGGCCGGCAACCAGACATCGTTCGCGATCCGCGCCGACCACACGCTCTGGGGGTGGGGGTACAACGCGTTCGGGCAGACCGGCACCGGCTGGGCGAGCAGCACCAACGCGTCGGTCCTGACGCCGCACCAGGTAGGCACCCGGGCCGACTGGGCCGTCGTCGCGGCCGGGTACCAGCACACGCTCGGCATCCGGACCAACGGCAGCCTCTGGGCATGGGGCGACAACGAGTACGGCGCGCTCGGCACCGGGAACCTCGGCCCCGGCCCCGGTCCGCAGCTGGTCCCCACGCCGATCAAGATCGGCGCCGACCTCGACTGGGCGTCGGTCTCGGGCGGCCTCTTCCACTCGGTCGCCCTCAAGACCGACGGCACGCTCTGGGGCTGGGGCGAGAACGACTTCGGCGCTCTGGGGGACAACACCGGGCACGACCAGCTCGCGCCCTGGAAGATGAGCACCGAGTCGTGGCTCGACGCCGCGGCCGGCAACGACTACTCCGTGGGCATCCGGACCGACGGCACGCTGTGGCTGTTCGCGGGCTACCCCGTGCAGGTGGGCACCGGTTCCGACTGGGTCGATGTCGACCTGGAAGGGAGCGCCGGCGTGCTGCTGCGGGCCGACGGCACGATCTGGAGCTGGACCTTCCCGCAGCTCGCGAACCCGCCCGTCCAGGTGGGCACCGGTACCGGCTGGACAGCCATCTCAGCGGGCGCCGGCCACGGGATGGCACTGCGCTCCGACGGATCGCTCTGGACATGGGGCTCCAACACCTGGGGACAGCTGGGCGACGGGACGACGACCGACCGACCGCTGCCGGTCCAGGTGGGACTGGGCGTCCACTGGACCGACGTCGCCGCGGGCGCGGCGCACACGATCGGGCTCGGGGGCTGATCGCTGCATCCGAGGACGGGTCGGGGGCCGAAGAGGGGGTGTCAGCACATCGGCCGCCCGGACGTACCCCGCCGGGCCAGTCCTCGAAGGACGCACCATGCGCGCACGACTCGTCGCCGGCATCGCCGCCGGCACCCTCGCCCTCCTCACCCTCGCCGCCAACCCCGCCTCTGCGGCCGACAACGCGAAGCTCTCGGTCTTCCACGGCGTCCCGGGCCTCACCGTCGACGTCTGGGTGAACGGCGAGCGCACGCTCGACGACTTCGCGCCGGGCTCGATGGCCGGCCCGCTCGACCTGCCCGCAGGCACCTATACGGTGGCCATCACGGCGGCCGACGCTGCCGACGCCAGCGCGCCGGCGATCGGGCCGGTCGACCTCGCGCTCGAGGCCGGCAAGAACTACACGGCGGTCGCGCACCTGGACGCCGCCGGAGCCCCGACCGCCACCCTGTTCACCAACGACATCTCCACCACCGCCGCGGGCCAGGGCCGGCTCACCGTCCGGCACGTCGCCGCCGCCCCCGGCGTGGACATCGTCGCCGGTGGCTCCGCCGTGATCAGCAACCTCACCAACCCGAACGAGAAGGTGCTCAACCTTCCCGCCGGCACGGTGTCGGCCAGCGTGACGGCCACGGGCACGACGACGCCCGCGCTGCTCGGCCCGGCCGACGTGCCGATCACCGAGGGCACCAACACGATCGTCTACGCGTGGGGCAGCGCGACCGCCTCGCCCGCGACGCTCGCGCTCGCGGTGCAGACCATCACCGGCCTGCACGGCAACCCGTCGGGCGTGAACGCCGGCGAGGTCGGCCTCGTCTCGGACGGCGGCACTCCCGCCTGGCCGTTCGCCCTCGGCGCCCTCGCGGTCGCCGGCCTGGTCGGTCTCGGCGTCACCCGTCGCGTCGCGACGCAGCGGAGCTGATCTGCACATGACCGGATCGTCGTGGCCCGGGAAGGCGTTCGCGTCCTCCCGGGTCTCGGCGCGCGTGCTCGCGACCGTCGTCGTCCTGGGCGCGACGCTCGGCCCGCTGACCGCGTGCACCGGCCCGGACCCTGCCTCCGAGCCGGTGGTCGCGGCGTCGTCGTCCCCGTCGACGACGACGCCGCGACCGACCCCCGCCCTGCCGTCCGTCCCCGTCTACGACGCCGACCTCAGCGCCCAGCAGCCCGCCGCGGCGTCGCCCCCGCCCGTCCGGCTCGTCGTGCCCGACGTCGGTATCGACATGCCCGTCGACCCCGTCGGGGTCCAGGACGACGGGGAGATGCAGATTCCCGAGGACGCCGACCGCGCCGGCTGGTACGAGTTCGGTCCGGCGCCGGCGGACGCCGCGGGCGCGACGGTCATGGCGGCGCACGTCGACAGCCGCCTGACGGGGATCGGGCAGTTCGCCCGGCTCCGGGAGGTCGGCGTCGGAGCCACGTTGACGGTGACGACCGCGGACGGCAGCGAGCACGCGTACCGCGTCGTCGGCGTCGAGAAGATCCCGAAGGAGGGAGCGCCCGTGGACCAGTGGTTCGATCGGTCCGGCGCGCCCAGACTGGTGCTGGTGACCTGCGGTGGCACGTTTCGCCGTGACATCGGGCACTATACGGACAACGTCGTGGTCACGGCCGAGCCGCTCGGTGGGTAGCCATGACGCTGCTGCACAGCGCTCCCGTGGTCGGGGAGCCGACGAGTGAGGAGTCGTGCGTGAGCGCACCCGGGGCCGGGTCCGCGGACTCGTCGCGCCCGGCGCACCGGCTCGACCCCGACGGCGAGGGCGTCGAGGAGCTCGGGGCCGCGTTCGCCCAGGGTGACGAGACCGCGATCGCGGAGGCGTACCGGCGCTGGTCCTCGCTCGTGCACACCGTCGCGCTCCGCTCGCTGGGCAGTCTGTCGGACGCCGAGGACGTGACGCAGCAGGTGTTCGTCGAGGCCTGGCGCAGCCGCGCTCGGTTCGACCCGGACCGGTCCCGCCTGCCCGCGTGGCTGCTCGGGATCACCCGGCACGTCGTCGCGGACACCCACGAGAAGCGGGCGCGCGACCGGCGGCTGCGGGACAGGTCGGTGTCCGAGGCGCTCGAGACGCCGGTACCCGCCGTGGACGGCCGCGTGGTCGACCGCGTCGTCGTGGCCGACGAGCTCGACCGGCTGGGGGACCCGCAGCGCACCATCCTGCGGCTCGCGTTCTACGACGACCTCACGCACGACCAGATCGCCAGCAGACTGGACCTGCCGCTGGGCACGGTGAAGAGCCATGTCCGGCGCAGCCTCGCTCGGCTGCGGACCCGATGGGAGGTGGACGGTGCCGTTCGATGAGTCGCACGTGGACGACGACGTGCTGGCGCTCCTCGCCCTCGGCGAGCCCGCCGCGTCGACCTCGGACCTCGCGCACATCGAGGAGTGCGAGCGCTGCACCGACGAGCTCGCCGCGCTCGGGGACGTCGTCGCGCTCGCGCGCTCCGGCGGCCCCGACGACGCGCTGGTCGCGCCCGCGCCTGCCGTGTGGGACCGCATCGCCGGCGAGCTCGGCCTGTCTCCCGGCGCGCAGGCCCTGGCCATCGCGGCGGCACCCGAGCGCTCGGCGGCGGAGCCCACGGAGTCGATCGCACCTGTCGTGCCGCTCGACTCCCGCCGGGACAGGCCCCGGACCTGGCGCTGGGTCGCTGCCGCGGCGGCCGCGGGGCTCGTCGTCGGTGGCGGGGGGGCGTGGTGGGTGGCCAACCACGACGACCCGCCCACCGTCCTGGCCACGGCGACCCTGGAGCCGCTGCCCGGCTGGGACGCGTCCGGCTCCGCAGTCGTGGAGACGGCGGCCGACGGGAGCCGCGTGCTCGTCGTCGACCTCGCCGAGCACGACCCGTCCGCCGACGGCTTCCGCGAGGTCTGGCTGCTCAAGCCCGACGTCAGCGGGCTGGTCAGCCTCGGGACGCTCACCGGCACGTCCGGCAGGTTCGACCTGCCCGACGGGCTCGACCTGAGCCAGTACTCGGTGGTCGACGTGTCCGAGGAGCAGTTCGACGGGAACCCCGCGCACTCCGGCGACTCGATCGTGCGCGGCCCGCTCCAGGCCTGACGTCGTCCCTCACGCACGACGAAGCGCCCCCGGATCACCGGGGGCGCTTCGCCTTGCTGCCGTCAGACCGCGGGGGGAGCGGTCGGCGGCTGCTGCTGGACCGGCGCCTGCTGGACGGGGGCCGGCTGGGCGGGCGGTGCGGCCGGTGCCGGCGCCGCGTTGGGGGTGGTGCGCTGCTCGACGACCGCCGTGTGCGAGGTGTTGCTGCGCTGGGCGTTGAGCACGATCGCCAGGATCAGCGCGATGACACCGGCGCCCATGCAGATGTAGCCGATCACCGCCAGGTTGACTCCCTCGACCGCGTCGCTGACGCCGAACGAGAGGATCGCGCCGATGACGATGAGGGCGATTCCGCCTCCGATACCCATTGTCGGTCCCTTCGTCGTGCCGTGCGGGGGTCGCCCGGCTCCGACCGGCGAGTCTGGCGCCGACCGGGCGACCCCGCACGTCGAGACGGCCGACTACCCCAGGATCTCGGGATATTTCGGGTCATCCTCACCCGTCCGGGTGAGCACGTGCTCGGCCAGGAACGCCTCCACCACCTGGTACCAGACGATCGCGTGCTGGGGGCTGAGCACCCAGTGGTTCTCGTCGGGGAAGTAGAGGAACCGGTGCGGGGTCCTGCCCTCGTCGTCGGCGGCCAGGCCGCTCTTGGCCAGCAGCTCGTACCAGAGGCGCAGGCCCTCCCCGATGGGCACGCGGTAGTCCTTGTCGCCGTGGATGACGAGCATCGGCGTGACGATCTTCTCGACGTGCAGGTGCGGCGAGTTGTCGAGCGCCATCTGCTCGGTCATCTCGCGGCCCCAGTAGAACGCCGCGTCCGTCGTCGGCCCGAACTGGTCGAGCGCCCACAGGCTGGCGTGCGTGACGATGGCCCGGAAGCGGTCGGTGTGGCCGGCCACCCAGTTCGCCATGTAGCCGCCGAACGAGCCGCCCATGGCCGCGGTCCGGGTCTCGTCGATGTCGTCGCGAGCCTCGACGGCGTCGGTGATCGCCAGCAGGTCGGTGTACGGCGCCCCGCCCCACGCCCCCCAGCCGTCCTGGATGAACTGCTGCCCGTAGCCGGTCGACAGCGCCGGGTCCGGCAGCAGCACCGCGTACCCGCGGGCCACCAGGATCCACGGGTTCCACCGCCACGACCACGCGTTCCACGAGCCCAGCGGACCGCCGTGGATCCAGAGGAGCAGGGGCGCCTTGGCGTCCGCGCTCGTGCCCTCGGGCAGCGCCAACCAGGCCCGCACGCGCCGGCCGTCCGCGTCGGTCGTCTCGACCTCCGTGAGCGTGCCGGGCAGCTCGGGCGTCGCGATCGGGCTCTTGAGCGCCGTCGTCCCGCCCGTCGCCAGGTCGATCCGCACGGGGTGGCTCGGGGCCTCGTACGACGTCCGCAGCGCATACGCGGTGGTGCCGTCCGGGCTGACCGAGACATCCGAGAACGTGGCGTCGTCGCTGGTCAGCCTCGTGACCTCGTCGCTCTCGACGTCGATCCGGAACACCGGGCCGCGGCCGTCGTCGTCGGCGAGGACGAGCACCGCCGAGCTGTCCGGCAGCCAGACGGGGCTGTGCGGCCAGCGGTCCCAGTCCGCGGCGAGCGTCCGCGGCTCCCCGCCGGCGAGGGCGACCAGCTCGAGCGTCACGCGCGGCGACTCGTACGGCGTCGACAGGGTCTCGCGGCTGTAGGCGACCCACTGGCCGTCCGGCGAGATCCTCGGCGACCCGACGTCGGCCGCCGCGTCGTCGACGAGCACGCGGTGCTCCCCGGACGCCACGTCGATCGCGACGAGCCGACTGCGCAGGTCCCCGCGAGCGATCGTCACGTGCCAGCCCGTCACGACCGTCCGGCCGTCCGGGCTGATCGCCGACTCCTGCTCCACCAGCGCGGAGCGCGCGCCCGGCGTCACGTCCGTCAGGGTCAGCCGCGGGTCGGCAGCCGACGCCAGTGGCGCGACGACCTCGTCGCCGACGGTCGCGACGAACAGGTGCGGCGACTCCGGGCCGAGGTCGTGGTCCCAGTACCGGACGGGGTAGCTGTCGTGCAGGATCGCCGCGACCTTCTTCTCCTTGCGGGCCTTGCGCAGCTTCTCGTCCGTCTCGGCGTCCGTGGCGCTCGGCAGCACGTCCGACCCGACGAGCACGACGTCGGCGTCCTTCGCGACGTGCACGCCGCCCAGCCCCGCCGCCCGGTGGGCGACCACCCGGGCCTCCGCGCCGTTCTTCGGCAGCAACCAGAGCGCCGGGACCGCGTCGTCGTCGTCCTTGTCGCTGTCCGGGTCCGGCCGCGCGCTGGTGAACAGCAGGTCGCCGTGCTGCGTGAACGCCGCGCTGGACTCCCCCTTCGCGCTTCGCGTGAGCCGGCGCGCAGGCTCGTCGTTGGTCGGGTCGACCTCCCAGAGCGCCGTGACGAACTTGGTCTTCTTGCTGTTCAGCGTGGCGACGGCGGTCACCAGCCGCGTGCCGTCCGGCGAGAGCACCAGGCCGTTGAGCCGCGGGATGGCGACGTACTGATCGAGATCATGAAAGGGCGTCGAAGTCATGCGCTCCGTCCTATCACCTCGACCTGTCCCCCGCGCCCGACTTTCCCCGCGGACCACCGCTGCCCCGGGCCCGACTCGACCTTTCGACCTCGCTGGTCCATCGACCATGTCGTTAGCGGTCCCAAACGAGCGAATGAGACGTCTAACGACATGGTCGATCGGCCTCAGCCCTCGTTCCGTGCGAGAACTGCGCGCACGGCCGCCGGGATCGTCGATCGCGATGCCACGTCTCGGGCCGTGAAGCGCAGCAGGTCGACGCGGCCCGTGTGGACCAGCGCGTTCTGACGGGCGCGGTCGTGGAAGACCGCCGTCGGCGACTCGTGGACCTCGCGACCGTCGATCTCCGCGATCAACCACCGGCCACCGCGGAGCCGCCAGCCCAGGTCACCCCGGCCGACCAGCCGGTTCATGTCATCGCGGATCTCGACCTGGAGCTGATCGGGCGGCGCGCCGGCATCGAGGCACCGAAGCCGGGCGATGGTCTCGAGCGGCGACTCCGACCGCGAGTCGACGAGCCCGCACCACTGCTCGACGTTCCGACCACCGCGCCGACGTCGCACGAGCGTGCGCACCTCGTCGAGTCCCTGCGGCGCCAGAAGACCCCGATGGAGTACGTCATCCAAGACGGCGACTGCGTTCTCCCGAAGCAGCTCCGGGAGCCCTTGAACCAGAGCGGGCGTGAGAGCGGCGATCGCGCGGGACCCGACCCGCAACGTGGCACCGCCACCGAACTGCCGGACGCGGACGCCGTCTCTCGACCGCCGGGAGCAGCCCCCAGGCAGCGCCACCTCGGGGGTGATGTCGAGCGGCAGGCCCATCACGCCGTGCAACGCCAGAGCGCAGGCGCCGACCGCAATCGCATCAGGCCCGTACGCCAGCATCCCCGTCCAGGCTGCGCGCCGACGCCGGTGATCGGCGTCGAACGGCCGGTCCCGTCGAGGATCGACGTCGAACACACCACGCGTGACCCGCGCCCACACACCCTCCGCGACGAGTCGTGCGCGCCGGGCGGTGCTGACGCCCTGGTCGTCGCACTGCGCCGCGCCGAGAAGTCCCTCCTGCCGGGCCGCGAGCGTCAGGAGGGACCGCGGCAGCGGCTGGGAGGGACGCACGTGGCCACGTCAGCACAGTCCGCTGGCCAGATCCCTTCCGTGCAGGGCACCCGTGGGCGAACGCACGGCCCGCGGAGCTTGTGGGCGGCTCGATGGCGACCGTCGAGTGACGGATGCGGGGCCGCGCGTCCTGCGGCACCGTGGGGCGAGACGACGGGAGTGGACATGGAGCTCGGGCTGGGTGGGGCGGTCGCGGTGGTGACCGGGGCGAGCAAGGGGATCGGGCTGGCGGTCGTGGCGGCGCTGGTGCAGGAGGGCGCGCGCGTGGTCGCGGGGGCGCGGCGGTCGACGCCCGAGCTCGACGAGCTCGCGCGGACCGGAGACGTCGAGATCGTCGCGGTCGACCTCGCGGATGCCGGCGGGCCGGAGCGCCTGGTGGCGGCCGCCGGCGAGCGGGTCGACGTGCTGGTCAACAACGTGGGCATCGCGCCCGTGCGCACCGGGGGATTCGTCTCGATCACCGACGAGGACTGGGCCGCCACCCTCAACCTCACGCTCATGGCGGCGGTGCGCGCGGCCCGCGCAGCGATCCCGCGGATGCTCGAGCACGGCGGGTCGATCGTCACCGTCGGATCCGTGAACTCGGTGCTCGCCGACCCGGGCGTCCTCGACTACAGCGCCGCCAAGGCCGCCCTCGCGAGCGTGTCGAAGTCGTTGTCCAAGGAGCTCGGGCCGCGCGGGATCCGGGTCAACACGGTGGCGCCCGGGCCCGTCGCGACCGCGCTGTGGCTGGGCGGCGGCGGGGTCGCCGAGACCTTCGCGGCCGCGGGCGGGGTGTCGGCCGCGGACGTCGTCAAGGGGGCCGAGGCCAGCATGGTGACCGGGCGGTTCACGCGTCCCGACGAGGTCGCCGACCTCGTCGTCCTCCTCGCCAGCCCGCGGACCGGCAACGTCACGGGGTCCACGTTCACGATCGACGGCGGCCTGCTCACCCAGACGTGATCGCCGGACGGCGCCGGTCGGGCGCACACCGAGCACCGGCTCGCCCGTTCACGGGCGCCCGCCCAGCGCAACGACGTCGCGACTTGTCCGTCCGCGCATGGGCTCGGTGCGTGTAGCGATTGAGGCAATCTGCGTCGGCGCTCGCCGTCACAGTGGTTATCCACAACCGGGTGAACGGTCCTGACACGAGGCGTCCGTTTTCGGTACGTTCGCCCGCATGCCCTGGCTGACGAGGTATCGCGGTGCTGCCCGACTCGTCGTGCCTGTGACTGTCGTGCTGCTGGTTGGCGCCTGCACGGGCGGAACGCCCGAGGCGACCGAAACTTCGACGCCGCGAGTTGACGTGACGCCATCCGCACCTCCGACGCCGACCGAGCCGTCGGTCGTGGATGTCACCGTGAAGCCCGATCGCCCAGCGGCGATGGACCAGCCGCCGAGCATCGATGGAGCGGTGGAGGTGGCGCGGTACTACTTGGCTCTCTACGCGTATGCCTACGCAACCGGGGACCTCGCGGACTGGCGAGCGGTTAGCGACGAAAGTTGCGTCTTCTGCGGCAGCGTCATGACGAATGTCGAGGCAATGCAGTCGCTCGGGCACAAGCAACTCGAGTCCGGAACCGAGATTCATGAAGCACGCGGCACCGAAGTGAATCCTGGGACTTTCTACAGTGTCGACGTTCAAGCAACGCAGGGTGCGACGACCGAAGTCGATGCGGATGGTGCGGTCGTCGGCACATCCGCATCAAGCGAATACGCGCTGCTGTTCGCACTGGACTGGAACGGCGGCTGGACGGTTCGGGAAGTCGACGTCACGGCCGACGAGCGATGAAGGCGGCTGCCATCGCGCTGTTAGTCGGGCTGATATCAACATCGACTACCCCAGGGCCAGAGAAGTGGGGAGACCAAACGACGGCCAAGGCACACGCGAGCGCATTCATGCTTACCGCGTTCGAAGGTGAGCAAGCTGCGCTTGCCCTACGCGCCAAGGCCGGTACGCCCGAAGCGTTGCTCCGGGAGTACCAACGAGCCTTGATCTGCAACACCAGCTCCGCGGAGCTCACGACGCCCCTCAACGGCGCCTGCCCCGCTGCTGAGGGCGACACCGGTCTGAACAACTGCGGCCAGGACGCGCCGGTGCTCCCGCTGTGGACCCGCACCCGCGCGACTCCGACCGAACCCTGGTCGGCGTGGACGATCGTCGCGGACGGCGGCTGCCCCGCCGACCTGCTCCCGACCCTGACCGCCGCGGACTTCCGCCTGCTGCCCATCGCTCCACAGGTGGTCCAGATGCAGCCGGACCGCGGCTGGGTGCTGGTCAACAAGGAGACGATCGTGCTGACCGACGCCGCCGAGCAGACGTTCCGCACGACGCTGCTCGGATACGGGGTCGACGTGATCGCGACGCCGACGAGCTGGACGTGGGACTTCCTCGACGAGTCCCGGAACCTGTCGACGACCAGCCCGGGTCACCCCTACCCGGCCTTCGACGTGTTCCACGTCTACGCGGAGCCGGCGGCCGCCCAGACGATCGCCCTGACCACCACGTGGTCGGGGCGCTATCGGGTGGACGGTGACGACGAGTGGCGCGACGTCGTCGGGACCGCCGAGACGACGAGCACGTCGGCGCCATTCGCGGTGGTGGAACGCCGGTCCCACCTGGTCGCGGAGAACTGCGTCGACGACCCCGACCAACCCGGGTGCGGCTGAGGCCGTACCGACCGTAATCCCGCCGGGAGCCGGGCCAGCGCCTCCAGCTCCGGGTGCTCGGGGCGGCGGCACGGCGGCCGGCACTAAGTCGATTGCGCGCTGGCGCCACAGGTAGGTACCGTCGCGGTGATCGTGACCCGACCGCAGGAGGTGAGACCCATGAACGCAGTACCCACACTGGGTGCTCCCCTGCAGTCCACGACTGCGCGACTGAGCTAGTCGCCGCCGGGAGCGCCTGCCAGGCAAATCGCGAGAGGCACTCCCATGAACACCACACCTTCTTCATCACGCCCGCATGCCCACCCGGCGACGGCGGAGCACGTCCACGCGCAGGTGGATGCCACGTCGCGGATTCCCGCCACAGGCGAGCGAGCGCTGGTCCTCGGCGGCGGCGGATCGACCGGCAACGCCTGGCTGATCGGCGTCGTCGCCGGCCTGTTCGACGCCGGTCTGGATGTCACCGCGCCGGACCTGACCATCGGGACGTCGGCCGGCTCGACGGCGGCAGCCCAGCTGGCCGGCGCGACGACGACGGACCTGTACGCCGTCAGCCTCGCCGCGCCACCCCAGCAGGGAGCGCCCGACCGGGGGCGCGCTCCGGCCCGGCCGGTGGTGAACCACCTGGAGCGCGTGACCGCGATCATCGACACCTCGGAGGATGCCGCCGACAT
Organism: Cellulomonas sp. P4_D11; assembly: GCF_056401915.1. NCBI lineage: Bacteria > Bacillati > Actinomycetota > Actinomycetes > Micrococcales > Cellulomonadaceae > Cellulomonas > Cellulomonas sp. P4_D11. The sequence goes on from NZ_JBFUIK010000005.1 coordinate 155,601, forward strand.
GCGCCGCCGGATGGGCGCGTCGGCTCTCGACCTGGCTGCGGCGTCGGACGGGTCCTGGTCGGGGAAGTGGCGCGCCATCGTCGCCTCGCGGCTTCCCACCCCGCAGTGGCCGCAACGGACGGTGCTCATCACCGCCGTCGATGCGGAGACCGGCGACCCGGTGGTGTTCGACCGCTTCAGCGGCGTCGACCTGGCGGACGCCGTCGCCGCCAGCTGTTCGAGCGGCCTTCCCTACGGGATCGGGGACCACCTCTACATCGACGGCGGCTACCGGTCCAACGCCGAGAACGCCGATCTGGCCGCTGGGTACCAGCGCGTGCTGGTGCTGTCGCCGTTCGGCGGCAGGTCGCTGGTGCCGGCGGACTGGGGCACACACCTCGCCACCCAGGCCGACGAGCTGCGCGCACGCGGGAGCAAGGTCGAGACGATCTTCCCGGGGAGCGAGTCCGAGCACCTGTTCGGCCCGAACGCGATGGACCTGTCGCTGCGCCCGGCCGCCGCTCGGGTCGGGTACGAGCAAGGCCTTGCGCGCGCCGAGCAGCTCGCCGAGTTCTGGCGCTGACACCCCGACGAACCAGCACCGCCTCCGCGGGCGTGCCGGGCTCACGCCCGCGGAGGCCGGTCGGGTGGGGACGTACCCACCAGCGTGCAGAGCGCCGACGCGGAGCGGCGCACGCCCGTCGGGTGCGGGCGCAGCCACCAGCGCGTAGGGCGCGGACGGCGGAGCGCCGCGCGACCGTCAGTCTCGGGCGTCGCGCTCCGCCAGCTCGGCGAGCATGGCGTTGTACTCGTCCATCTCGACGTCACCGTCGCGGTCGACCCGGCGGTCGCGGCGGCGGGCGGTGCGGTCGTCGTCGCGGGACCAGGCGATCGCGACGCCGATGGCGAGCGCGAGGGTCGGGATCTCGCCGATGCCCCAGGTGATGGCGCCGCCCGCCTGCTGGTCGGCGATCGCGGAGGCGCCCCACGGCCGGCCCATGAGGCCGAACCAGTCGGCGACGAGGAGGACGTCGCCGCTCACCAGGGTCACGCCGAAGAAGGCGTGGAAGACCATCGTCGCGAAGAGCAGGAGGAGCCGCTGCGGGTAGGGCAGCCGCTTGGGCCCGGGGTCGATGCCCACGAGCGCGTTGACGAACAGGTAGCCCACGGTGGTGAAGTGCACGACCATCGCGAGGTGCCCGACCGGGCTGCGCAGCGACCACTCGAACAGGCCGGAGTAGTAGAAGAGCAGCATCGACCCGATGAAGTTCACGGCGGCGACGACGGGGTGCGCGAAGAACTGCCCGACGCGGCTGTGCACGATGACGAGGATCCACTCGCGGGGGCCGCGGGAGCTGTCGTCGCGCAGCTGCGTCGAGCGCACCGGCAGGGCTCGCAGGGCGAGGGTCACCGGCGCGGACAGGGCGAGGAACAGCGGCACCACCATCGCGAGCACCATGTGCTGCACCATGTGCGCGCTGAACAGGACGTGCCCGTAGAGGTTGGGGGCCCCGTTGGTGGCCCACAGGAACAGCACCATGCCGGCCGACCACGACGCGGCGCGCAGCAGCGACCACGAGTCGCCGCGGCGACGCAGGCGCAGGACCCAGCGCCAGTACACGAGCAGCCCGGCGACCGCCGCGGACGCGAGCACCAGGTCCCAGCGCCACTCGGTCAGCCACCGCAGCGCGGTGGGCTCCGGCGGCAGGGGGTGGCCGGTGAGCTGGTACGCAGGCGACTGGTCGAGCGGCGGCTCCTCGGAGACGGGCGGCGCGGTCTCGCCGAGCGCGACCGCGACCCCGGAGACGGCGCCCATGACCGTGAGCTCGACGAGCACGAGCCGCCAGAACAGCCAGTCGGAGGTCCTCGTCGCGAGCCGGGGCAGCACCGCCCGCCGGTGGGCCAGGCCCAGCAGCCCGAGCGCCCCGAACAGAGCAGTCTTCACCAGCAGGAGCACGCCGTAGGGCGTCGTGAGGTCGTCCCAGCCGCTGGTCCGGAGCAGGCCGTTGACCAGGCCCGACACGGCGATCGCGGCGTAGCACCAGCCGGCGATCACCGAGTAGCGGGCGACGGACGCGGACAGGTCGGTGCCGATCCGCCGGACCAGGAGCGCGAGCGCGGCGAGCGCGCCGATCCAGATGGCGGCGCCGACGAGGTGCACCACCATCGACGACGTCGCGATGTCGTGTCCCGACGCCCCGGCCGCGTGCCCGAGCTGAGCCTGCTGCCACAGCGCGACGAGCACGAGGATCCCGGTCCAGGCCGCACCGGTGGGCGTCGCGATGACCAGCGACAGGGCGGTGACGACGGCGGCCACCGTGGTGATGAGCAGGAGCGTGCGGCCAAGGTCGATCTGCGTGACGAACACCCCGAGCTCGGCGCCGAACGACGCGGAGTCCAGCGGTCGGCCGGCGATGTCGGCGTAGGTGAGGACGAGGTGCACGATCGACAGCACGGTCCAGGTGCCCGCGGCGAACCCGGCCACCAGCGTGCTGCGTGGGTAGGCGGCGCCGTCTGCAGTGCCGACGCCGACGCGAGGAGCCCGGGTCGACGCGGTGGCCGCGCGGCGCGGCAGCACGCACACGGCGAGCACCAGCGCGCCCAGCGTCACGGAGCCGGCCAGCTCGGTCAGGGTCGCCGCGGCGGGCAGCCCCCAGCGCACGGCGACGCCCGGGTCGCGGATCAGGGCCGGCAGCGCCGCGCCCGAGAACGCCACGCCGAGCAGGGCCGCGACCACCGCCGCGACCGCGAGGACGGCGACGCGCCAGGGGCTCGGGGGTCGACGTGTGTCGACGCCCGGTCCCCCGGCCGCGCGGCCGGCGCTCGTCACCGGCGCACTCATCGGACCAGCGTAGGTCGCTCCACGGGCAGGTCCGTCACGGAGTCGGCCGCCTCCGCAGCAGCAGCCACGCGACCCCTCCGCCGACGACCACGAGGACGGCCGCGATCCCGATCAGGAGACCGGCGGACACGTGCCGCTCGGCAGGCGCCGGATCGGCGGACGCGCTGACCTCGGCCGAGCTGGTGGGCGCCGGCGAGGCAGTGACCTGGGACGAGGCTGTCGGCTCGGGCGAGGCGGCCGTCATCGTCGGATCGGGCGTCGCGACCCCGTAGGACGTGTCGTGCGCGGCCGTGAACGTGAACTGGCCCTCGATCGGGTGCCCGTCGTCGGACGTGACGCGGTAGATCACCGTGTAGACGCCGGCGGGCAGCGCGCCGGTGATCGCCTGCGTCACGGTGTTGTCGACGAGCACGGGCGGGCCCGTGCTCACCATCCGCTCGTCGGGAGCGTGAACCACGATCTCGGTGCCCACCGCGATCGTCGGCTCGTTGAACGTGAGCGTCACGTGGTCGGGCACGACCTCGAGCGCGGCACCGTCCGCGGGGTCGGTGCTCTGCAGCACGTTGTGCGCCTGGGCCGCGGTGGCGCCGACGACCCCGCCGACGAGGGCCAGCGCCAGACCGAGAAGCAGGGGCAGGGTGCGGCGCGTCACGCGTCGGCCCGCCGACGCCGGGTCGCGACGACCGCGACGACGAGGGCACCGAGCCCGAGGGCCAGACCGGCGCCGCCGAGGACGCGCGCGAGGGTGTCGGGCTCGGCAGGGTCCGCCGCGGCGTCGACCGTGTGGTGGCCCTCGTCGGCCGCGGCCGTCGTGGTCAGCTCGGGCGCGGGGTGCTGGGGTTCGTCGGCGCCCTCGTCGGCGACGTCGTCCCAGTCGACGACCGTGCCGTCGGTGTACGTCTGGTGGGCGGGCAGGACCAGGCGGGTGCCCGCGCCGGGCAGCGGTCCGGCCGAGAGCTCGAACTCCTGGAACTGCCCGGCGGCGACCTCGGAGCCCGGGTCGGCGGTCCAGGTCACGTGCGCCGGCGCCTGGGTCAGGGTCGTGCCGTAGAAGTCGACGGGCTCGGGCAGGGGCGCCTCCTCGACGGTCGCGGTCCAGCCCGGCAGGGGCCTGGTGGACACCGAGAGGAGCGGGGTGTCCGTCGGGAGGTCCACGGTGACCTGCGAGGTCGCGGCGTCGGCCGACTCGTTCGGCACGCGGAACGTGAGCACGGTGAATCCTCCCTCGGCGGTCTGCTCGGGCACCACCCGGACGTGGGCGGAGGCGGCGGTAGCGGGCAGGAGGACGAGGGCGAGTGCGGCGGCGGCGGCCGCAGCGGAGCGGGGCATGAGGGGTCCTTGGTGGTGAGAGGTCGTCGGTGGCAGCGCGCGGCCGGCCCGCCACCGGCACGACCGGTCAGCGCAGGGGGACCACGGGGAACTGCCACGCGGGCGGACCGCGCAGCGGCACGACGTCGCGCCACCAGGACGTCGCCGACCAGGGGACCTCGGCGGGCGTCGGCAAGGACGGGCGGGGCACGACGACGACGGGGCCGCCGATGCCCACGAGCGGCCGCAACCAGGCGGCGAGCCACCAGAGGGCGCGGTCGGCGCCGACGATGACGAGGGCGGCCACGACGGTGGCGACGACGTGCAGCACGAGCATGGCCGACCCGCCGAGCAACGGCTGCGAGACGCCGCCCCCGTCCGCGGTCGAGCACCCGGTCGGCGACTGCATCACCATGCCCGCGTGGTGCAGGTGCCCGAACAGCGCGGCCTCGCCCGTCGGCCCCGCCGTGCAGGCCATCGACGTGAACAGGCTGAACGACGAGTGCACCGCGAGCTGCCCGACGCCGAGGAGCGCGAGCGCCCCGGCGACGCCGAGCCGGCGAGCGGTCAGGACGACCGCCGCGGCCAGCATGAGCGCAGTCAGGGGGACCAGCACGACCAACGGCGGCAGGTCCCCGCCGGCCAGCACGTGTGCGAGGGCCGCGAGCGCGACGGTCACCGCGGCGACGGTCCCCGCACGCGCGAGGCGCAGGGGTCCGGTCGCTGGCACGGGCATCCCGACACGGTAGCCGCCGGCGAACTCCCCGGCCGCCCGGCCGACGCGTCCCTCCGCTCCTCGGCCGAATGTTCGTGACCGGGAACACATCGGGCTGGCACGGTTGTTGCGGAGTTCGTGCGGGATGGTTGTCCTGCGCAATCAATGTGGGGTGTCGTACCCCTCCCGTAGCGTCGCCCGCCAGTGCAGTCGCATGCCGCGTCCCCCCGTCTGCCGAGAAGGTCCGATGTCCCAGCAGAGCACCACGACCGAACCACCCGCCGAGGCGAGCGCCTCGACCTTCGTCCCCCCGACTCACCGCGAGATCCTCACGATCCTCGGCGGCCTGATGCTCGGCATGTTCCTCGCCGCGCTCGACCAGACCATCGTCGCGACGTCCATCCGGACGATCGGCGACGACCTGAACGGGCTGTCCCTGCAGGCGTGGGTCACCACGGCGTACCTGCTGACGGCCACGATCTCGACGCCCCTGTACGGCAAGCTCTCGGACATCTACGGGCGCAAGCCGCTGTACATGATCTCGATCTCGATCTTCGTCGTGGGCTCGCTGCTGTCCGGCACCGCCGACTCCATGTACCAGCTGGCGATCTACCGCGGCATCCAGGGCCTCGGCGCGGGCGGCCTCATGGCGCTCGCGATCACGATCCTCGGCGACCTGGTCGCCCCGCGTGAGCGCGCCCGCTACCAGGCCTACTTCCTCGCCGTGTTCGGCACGTCGTCCGTGCTCGGGCCGGTCGTCGGCGGGTTCTTCGCGGGTGCCGAGACGATCCTCGGCATCACCGGGTGGCGCTGGGTCTTCCTCATCAACGTACCCATCGGCATCGTGGCGATCATCGTCATCTCGCGGGTGCTGCACCTGCCACCGCTCAAGCGCGTGAACCACAAGATCGACTACCCGGGCGCGCTCGCGCTGGTCGTCGCCCTGGTCCCGCTGCTGGTCGTCGCCGAGCAGGGCCGCATCTGGGGCTGGGACTCGACGCGCTCGATCTCCTGCTACGTCATCGGCGTGCTCGGCATCGTCGCGTTCATCCTCGCGGAGCGGTACGCCAAGGCCGACGCGATCCTCCCGCTGTACCTGTTCCGGAACCGCACGTTCTCGGTGGGCGCGGGCGCCAACACCGTCATCGGCCTCGGCATGTTCGGCGGCCTCGCGACGCTGCCGCTGTACCTGCAGATCGTCAAGGGCCAGACGCCCACCGAGGCCGGGCTCACGCTCATCCCGTTCACGCTCGGCATCATGTCGGGCTCGATCATCGCGGGTCAGACCACGTCCCGCACGGGCCGCTACAAGCTGTTCCCGGTGGCCGGCACGATCCTCATGGGCACCGGCGCCCTCCTGTTCTCGCGCCTCGAGTCCGGCACGACGCTGCCCTTCGTCTTCACGGTGTCGATCCTGTTCGGGCTGGGCCTCGGCTTCACGATGCAGCCCCTGGTGCTGGCCGTGCAGAACGCCGTGCAGGTGCGGGACATGGGCGTCGCGACGTCGTCGTCCCTGTTCTTCCGGCAGATGGGCGGCACGCTCGGGACCGCCGTCTTCCTCTCGGTGCTGTTCTCGACCGTCGGCGGCAACATCGCCTCGGCCTTCCGCACCGCGGCCCGGACCCCCGCGTTCCAGGCGGCCGTCGCCGATCCCGCGGTGCAGGCCGACCCGGCGAACGCGCCGGTGCTCGCGATGCTCCAGCCCGGCGGCGGGGGCGCGGTGCCGTCGCTCGACGACTCGTCGTTCATCAACAACCTCGACCCGCGGCTCGCGCAGCCGTTCCTCGACGGCTTCGCGCAGTCCGTGGACACCGTCCTGCTGCTCGCGGCGTGCATCATGGCCGTCGGCGTGATCCTCACGGTGATGCTGCCCGAGCTGCCCCTGCGCAACGTGTCGGGGATCCAGGGCCGGTTCGACGAGGACGCCGCCGCCAGCGCGACCGCGGAGCCCCCGGCCCAGGCGGCCGCGGCCGCGACCGCGGTGGGTGGCGTGGCCGGGATCGTCGCCGACGAGGCGGCGGTGCACCGCGCCGAGGCGGAGGGGACCGCGTCCGACGAGGACGCGGGTACCGCGGAGCGCGTCCGGGAGGACGAGCCGGTCCGCGCGGACTGATCCGACCGGTCGACGACCCGCCCGACGACGGCCCGGCACGCACCCGCGTGCCGGGCCGTCGCGCTTCCCCCGCGACACGAGCGCGCTGCCCGCGACGGGCACAGGTCGAGCGGGCAGGCTGGGGCGACCAGATCTGTCCGGACCGGGCCCGTCGAGGTTGAACCACGGCGGCCCCGGCACCGTGACACTGGTGACAGCCCGAGCAGGTACCGACACGGAGGTGGAGATGTCCGCGTTGACCCAGGAGTCCCCGGCAGCACCGACCAGCGCGCACACCTGCGACGGGTGTCTCGACCGGCGGGAGGTGCTCGTCCGGGCGGGCCTCGTCACGATGGGCGTCGCCGCAGCCGGCGTGCTCGCGGCGTGCGGCGGTGGCGGGGACGCCCCGGCCAGCACCCCGTCCCCGGGGGCACCGCTCGCTCAGGTCTCGGACATCCCCGTGGGTGGGGCGCTGTCCGCGACGGGCGCCGACGGCAAGCCGATCATCCTGCTCCAGCCCGAGTCGGGCACGGTCACCGCGGTCTCGGCGATCTGCACGCACCAGGGCTGCACGGTCGCCCCGGACGGCGACCAGCTCGCGTGCCCGTGCCACGGGTCGGTGTTCGACCTCACCGGCGCCAACGTCTCCGGGCCGGCGCCGTCACCCCTGCCGGCGGTCGACGTGCACGTGTCCGACGGCGCCGTCCTCGCAGGAAAGGCCTGAGCCATGGTCCAGAGCACGCCACGACGGACGTCGATGCCGCTGCGGGTGCTCATCGCCCTGTGCGTCGTGGTCTCGGCAGTCGTCCACCTCTACCTGTGGCAGGACGGGATGAAGTCGCTCAGCGTGGTCGGGCCGGCGTTCCTGCTCAACGGCATCGGCGGCCTCGCGCTCGGCGTGCTGGTGCTCGTGTGGCGGCACTGGCTCCCGCTGCTGGGCGCCGTCGGCTTCGGCGTCGCCACCCTGACCGCGTTCATCATCTCGACGACGCCGAGCGGCTTCTTCGAGGTGCACGAGCGGTGGGTGGGTGTGCCGGTGTGGCTGTCCGCCATCTCCGAGATCGGCGCGATCGTGCTCGGCATCGCGGCCCTGGTGGTCGAACGGCCGCGGCGCACCTAGCCGCGGGTCAGGACGGTCCGCCGAAGTAGCCTTCCCGCTGCATCGCCTCGTACACCTGCTCGGGCGTCATCCCGTCGTACCGGCCGGGCGGCGTCGTGCCCGCGTAGGGTCCGCGCCCGCGCGGTCCCGCCAGGCGCGCGAGCTCGGCGAGGAACGCCTCCCGTGCCTGCGCGAAGTCGGCCGTCCGGAGCACCAGGCGGCTCTCGCCCATGTCGCGGTACCAGACGGCGTAGTCGGGGCCGTCGAAGCCGAGCACGATGAGCTCGCTGCTCAGCGACGCCGGGATGTACCAGACCTGGAAGTCCGTGCCGTTGAGGTAGCCGAGCGACTCGGCCTCGTGGTGGAGCTGCACGAACTCCGCGGGCGGGTCCGGGAGGGGCTCGGTCATGACGTGCTCCGTTCGCTCATCTGAGGAGTCCCAGGGCCTTGACCTGCTCGGCGGTCAGCTCCCTGGGCCCGTCGAAGAACCGGTACTGGACGCCGCCGCCGGGCTGCCCGAACCACGGCGCGATGCGGGACTCCTCGATCTGGATCTTGCCCTGGCGGACCAGCGGGTTGCTCGTGTCGATCTGGTAGCTGTTCCGGTCGAAGTTGAGCCGGTCCGGCGGCAGGGCGCGCTCCGAGAACGGCGTGCCGTCCGGCGAGAAGTACGTGCCACCGTCGCCACCGATCCGGTCGAGCCGGAGGTCGTCCCCGGGGGTCAGCACCCGCCTCACCTCGCTGCCCGGCACGGCGCCGGCGTTCGGCGGCCAGTCCCAGTCCACACCGCCGTGGCCGTCGGGGCGCGAGTGGTACTGCTGCAGGAAGTCCTCGGGGGAGTCGAACCCGCCCAAGGGGTCGTAGCCCGGCTCGACGACGTCCGCGTTGTGCGGGTGGATGTGGGGGTCGAGCACCTGGTCGTACGTGCTGCGACGCGCGCCGTCGCCGACCGGCAGGCCGCTCGGGTGCCGCGGCGGCGCGGCCGGGGGCTTCGCGCCGGGGAGCTTGCCCCGCACCCCGGCGGCCAGGCGCCGCAGGACGTCCTGCAGGGCCTCGAGCAGGTTCTTCAGCGACTTCGCCGACGAGATCACGTCGGTCACCGACCGGCCGACCTTGGTGGCCAGCGACGACACCCGCGTGGAGACCTGCCCCACGATGACCGGCGTCGCGAGCCCGAGCGTGAACACCGCCTCGGCCGCCCAGGAGATGATCGAGCCGACCAGCGACGCCAGGGTGTCCCGGACCAGGTCGTGCACCACCTGGACCACCATCGCGCAGGTCTTCAGTGCGCCGCCGATGGCCGACGCCGAGCCGCCCGTGGCCCGGATCCGGTCGGCCAGGGCGTCCGCGTACGCCGAGTACGCGCTGATCGACGCACCCGACATCGCCTCGAGGTCCGCGCGCACGACGCGGGTCAGCTCGTCCCCCGCTGCCCCCATCGCGTCGGCCACGTTCTGCCACGTCCCGGCGAACCCGAGCACGGCCCCGGCATCCCCGGTGAGGTCGTTCAGCCAGCCCTTGAGCGGCTCGAGGTGCTCCATCAGCCAGCCGAGCCCGGCGCCGATCAGCGACGCCAGCGGGTCGATCACGGTCGCCGCGACGTCCAGGGCGGCGCCGACCCCGGCCAGCCCGGTGGCCAGCCACGAGCCCGACTCCAACGACGAGCAGAGGTCGGTGACGGACTCGAGGACCCCGGCCCCGCCGAACGCCGTCGACGTGTCCACCGGCCCCGCGACCAGCGGGTTCGCGCTCACCGGTCGAGAACCTTCCCGATGCCGCGCAGCAGCTCCTCGACGCGCTGGTCCACCTGCTCGAACGACCGCGCCATCGATCCGAGCTCGCGCACCACGCCGTCGGACGCCTCGTGCACGGCGGACAGCGCCTCGCGCGCGGCCGAGTCCACGCCGCCGACGATCGCCGGCAGGAAGGAGCACAGCACCCCGAACGCCCCGTCGTGCAAGCCGGTCGAGCCGGCCGCCGACTGTGCTGTGCGGACGTCGCTCGCCACCTGCTCGACCCGGGACCCGTGGCGGCGCAGCACCTCGGTATCGACCTCGAATCCCCCGCTCATGCCCAGCGCGCCGCGATCTCGTCGCGCAGGTGCGTGCTGATCGACGAACCCTCGCCGTACGCGTCGTCGGTGACGGCGACCGCCCGGCGGCCCGCGTCCCGGCCGGCGGCCTTGATGGTCTCGCGGACCAGCGTCGCCAGCTCGGCCGGGCGCAGGTCCATCGCGGCGTCGTCGAGCACGAGGTCCGTCAGCTGACCGGTCGCGTCGACCTCGACGTCCACCTCGCCCCGCGGGCTGCTCGCCCGCCCGCGGACCCGGTCGATCGAGGCCTTGACCTCGACCGCCCGCTCGGCGCGCTCCTGGGCCTGCGCGATGTCGCGCTGGACCTTCGCGATGGCGGCGTCGGGGTCGTCGTAGAACGCTGTCACGCCCGGCAGCCTAACCATGAACCGGGCAGATCAGGCGCCGGATCCACCGATCGGCCCAGCCGGCGTCACGGGCCCTCGAGCACCCGCCGCTCGTACGCGGCGACCACCTGGGCGGGGCTCCAGTCCTCGGTGCCGACGGCCTGGGCGCGTCCGACGTAGGGACCGCGCCCGCGCTCCGCGCCCAGCCAGCACGCCTCGTCGAGGAACACGGCCCGCGCCTGCGCGAACGACGGGGACGCGAAGAGCGTCCGCGTCTCGCCCATGTCGGTGTAGAGCACGCGGAACCCGTCGGGAGAGCCGTCGAACAGGATGCACTCGGACCCGTGCCGCGGGCTCACGGACGCGACCGCGAAGTCGACGCCGTCCAGCAGGTCGTTGTCGAGGGCGTCTGCGTGGAGCTCGGCGACCTCGGGCGGCGCGGCGCTCACAGCGGCACCTCGACGATGACCCGGAACCGGCGCAGGTCGCGCACCGAGATGGACGAGCCGTTCGGGTCGAGGAACCGGTACATCGTGGCGCCGCCCGGCTGCCCGAACCAGGGGGCGGCCACGGACTCCTCGAGCCGGACGAGCCCGTCGACGACCAGGGGGTTGGTGGTGTCGACGCGGTAGCCGTGCCGCGCGGTCTCGAGCTTGTCGGGCGGCATCGAGCGCGCGGCGAACCCGGTGCCCCGGGGGTGCAGCCGGTCGCCGCGCTCGTAGCCGATGCGGTCGAGCTCGAGGTCGTCGTCCGCGGTCAGCGTCCGCACGGTGACGGGGGCCGGATCGTCGGGCCACCGCCACGTGGCGAATCCGGGTGCGCTCATCCCCGGAGTCTCACACGGCGAGCGCTCAGCCCCACACCAGCCCGTGCGACGGGTCGTGCAGCACGCGTGCGACGTCCGCGAGCACCTGCGACCCGAGCGCGCCGTCGACCAGCCGGTGGTCGAAGCTCAGCGCGAGCTGCGTGACGTGGCGGATCTTGATCTTGCCCTTGTGCACCCACGGCTGCTCGCGGATGGCGCCGAAGGCCAGGATCGCCGCCTCGCCGGGGTTGAGGATCGGGGTGCCCGTGTCGATGCCGAAGACCCCGACGTTGGTGATCGTGATGGTCCCGTCGGACATGTCCGCCGGCGTCGTGCGACCCGCCCGCGCGGTCGACGTGAGATCCGCCAGCGCTCCCGCGAGCTCCTTGAGCGTGAGGCGGTGCGCGTCCTTCATGTTCGGCACGACGAGCCCGCGCGGGGTCGCCGCCGCGATGCCGAGGTTGATGTAGTGCTTGTAGACGATCTCCTGCGCGGCCTCGTCCCAGCTGCCGTTGATCTCCGGGTGCCGTCGCACGGCGAGCATGAGGGCCTTCGCGGCGATGAGCAGCGGCGTGACGCGCACGTCGGCGAACTCGCGGTCCGCCCGCAGGCGCTCGACCAGCTTCATCGTCTTCGTCACGTCGACCGTGTGGAACACCGTCACGTGGGGGGCGGTGAACGCGCTGGTCACCATCGCCTCGGCGGTCCGCTTGCGCACCGACTTCACGGGCACGCGGGTCTGGCGGCCGTCCGACGAGACCGTGCCGCTGGCCAGCCAGGGCGCGTCGTCGCCGGGGTACGTGGCCAGGGTCCGCGCCTCGGCCTGCGCGGCGCGGCCGAGCACGTCCTCGCGCGTGACGATGCCGCCGGGACCGGTCGGCGTGATCGAGTCGAGGTCGACGCCCAGCTCCCGCGCCAGCTTGCGGACCGGCGGCTTGGCCAGCGCGTGCCGGGTGGCCTCGCGCTGCGAGGCGGTCGCGGCGGTCGTCGCCGACGCCGGCGAGCCGTCGGCGGTCCGGTCGCGCCGACCCGTGCCCGTCTCGGCGAGCCCGTAGCCCACGAGGACGGCCTCCCGGGCCGCAGCCTCGACGGGCTCAGCCGGCGCCGGTTCGCTCGCGGGCCTGTCGCCCGCGCGGCCGGCCCGGGCCGCCTCGATCTCGTCGGAACCCCCGGGCTCGACGCCCGCGTGCCGGTTGCCGCCGCCGCGGTGCCCGTGCTCGATGGCGCCGCCGGACACGGCGGGCACCGGCGCGGAGACCGGCTCAGCGACCGGCTCGGAGACCGGCGCCTCCCCCGACGGGTCGGTGTCGACCTCGATGATCGGTGTCCCGACGTCGACGGTCTGGCCCGGCTCGACCATGATCCGCGTGACGACCCCGCTCCACGGGCTCGGCAGGTCCACCAGCGACTTCGCCGTCTCGATCTCGACGATCGTCTGGTTGACCTCGACCGTGTCCCCGACGGCGACGTGCCAGGCGACGATCTCGGCCTCGGTCAGGCCCTCGCCCGCGTCGGGGAGCGGGAACTGCTGGAACGTCGGCACTGTCGTCTCCTCAGAAGGCCAGCGAGCGGTCGACGGCGTCGAGGACGCGGTCGAGCCCGGGCAGGTAGTCGTGCTCGATCTTGGCGACGGGGTACGGCATGTGGAAGCCGCCGACACGCAGCACGGGGGCCTCGAGGTGGAAGAAGCACTCCTCGGTGATGCGCGCGGCCACCTCGGCGCCGGTGCCGTAGAGCACGGGGGCCTCGTGCACGACGACGCAGCGGCCGGTGCGCCGGACCGAGGCCGCCACGGTGGCGGTGTCGAGCGGGCTGAGCGTCCGCAGGTCGACCACCTCGATGCTCGTGCCCTCGGCGGCGGCCGTCTCGGCGGCCTTGAGCGCCGTCTGCACGGTGGGGCCGTAGGCGACGACCGTGACGTCGGTGCCCGGGCGGAGCACCTTCGCGGTGTCGAGCGCCGGGTGGGGAGCGTCGATCGCGGCGTCGACGTCGACCTCGCCCTTCTCCCAGTACCGGCCCTTGGGCTCGAAGAACAGGACGGGGTCCGGCGACGCGATCGCCTGCTGGATCATCGTGAACGCCTCGGCGGGCGACGACGGGCTGATCACCCGCAGGCCGGCGGTGTGCGCGAACAGGGCCTCGGGCGACTCGCTGTGGTGCTCGACCGCGCCGATGCCGCCGCCGTAGGGCACGCGGATGACGACGGGCAGCGTGAGCCGGCCCTTCGACCGGTAGTGCATCTTGGCCAGCTGCGTGGTGATCTGGTCGAACGCCGGGAAGATGAAGCCGTCGAACTGGATCTCGCACACGGGCCGGTAGCCGCGCAGCGCCAGGCCGATCGCGGTGCCGACGATGCCGGACTCGGCCAGCGGGGTGTCCACGACGCGGTCGCCGCCGAAGTCCTTCTGCAGGCCGTCGGTCACGCGGAACACGCCACCGAGCGCGCCGATGTCCTCGCCCATGAGCAGCACCTTGGGGCTCTGCTCCAGCGACTTGCGCAGCCCGAGGTTGATCGCCTTGGCGAACGTGATGGTGGTCATCGGTGGCTCCCCTCACCGGACTGGTTGGAGTCCATGAACGACGCCTCGTAGGCCTCGAACCACGCACGCTCGGACTCCACCACGGAGTGCGGCGTCGCGTAGACGTGCTCGAACATCGAGGCCGCCGACGGCCGGCCCATGCCGCGGACCGTCGTGCGGATCCGCTCGCCCAGCGCGTCGCCCTCGGCCGCGAGCGCGTCGAGGAACGACCGCGGCAGCTCGCCCCGCTCCTCGAGGTGCAGGCGCAGCCGGTCGAGCGGGTCGCGCTGGCGCCAGTACTCCTCCTCGGCGGCGGAGCGGTAGCGGCTCGGGTCGTCGGAGGTCGTGTGCGCGCCCATCCGGTACGTGAACGCCTCGATGAACGTGGGTCCGCCGCCGGACCGCGCGCGCTCGAGCGCCTCCGCGGTCACGGCGTAGGTGGCCAGGACGTCGTTGCCGTCGACCCGCACGCTCGGGATGCCGAACCCGGGGCCGCGGTCGGCCAGCGGCACGCGCGACTGCCGGCTGGTCGGCTCGGAGATCGCCCACTGGTTGTTCTGGCAGAAGAAGACGACCGGCGCGTTGTTCACCGCCGCGAAGACGAGCGCCTCGCTCACGTCGCCCTGCGAGGTCGAGCCGTCGCCGAAGTACGTGACCACGGCCGCGTCCCGGGACGGGTCTCCCGACCCGACCGCGCCGTCGCGCTGCAGGCCCATGGCGTAGCCGGTCGCGTGCAGCGTGTGCGACCCGATGACCAGCGTGTACAGGTGGAACCCGTGCGCGAGCGGGTCCCAGCCGCCGTGGTCGATGCCGCGGAACAGGCGCAGCACCTCCGTCAGGTCGACGCCGCGGGTGTGCGCGACCCCGTGCTCGCGGTAGCTGGGGAACACCTGGTCCTGCGCGCGCAGGGCACGGCCGGAGCCGATCTGCGCGGCCTCCTGGCCGAGGCTCTGCGCGAACAGGGCCAGCTCGCCCTGGCGCTGGAGCGACGTCGCCTCGTTGTCGAAGCGGCGCACGAGCACCATGTCGCGGTACAGGCCGCGCAGGGCGTCGGCGTCGAGGTGCGCGATCCGGGGGTCGTAGTCGGGGTGGGCCGTGCGCTGACCGGCGGGGGTCAGCAGCTGCACGAGACCGTCGTCGGTCAGGGGGCCGTTCGGGACCACACGGTTCTCCTTCGCGTGCCGCGGCGGGGTGCCGCTCCGGGTCGGTGTCGGAGCCCAGCAGCTCGAACCTACGTCAGCGTAGGCTACGGCACCGTAGGTTGCGCGAGAAGGACCCCGACAAGCCTCGGCGCGGGCCCTTGTGGACTGTCTACACCCGGCCGCGCAGGCTCAGCGTGCCAGCCACTCCCCGGCGACCTCGAGCAGCAGATCGGTCGCCTCCGGCTCGCCCACGCTGACCCGGACCCCGTCGCCCGCGAACGGGCGCACGAGCACGCCGGCCCGTCCCGTGCGCTCGGCGAACGCCGAGGCCTGGTCGCCGAGCGGGAGCCAGACGAAGTTGGCCTGGCTGTCGGGCACGACCCAGCCCTGCTTGCGCAGCCCGGCCAGGAGCCGCGCTCGCTCCCCGACGATGGCGTCGACCCTGGTCATGAGCTCGTCCGTCGCGCGCAGCGACGCGAGGGCCGCCAGCTGCCCGACGTGGGAGACCCCGAACGGGGTGGACGCGGCGCGGATCCCCGCGGCGAGGCGGGGGCGCGCCACGGCGTACCCGACCCGCAGGCCGGCCAGCCCGAACGCCTTGGAGAACGTGCGCAGCAGCACCACGTTCGGGTGCTCGGCGAACACCGCGAGGCCGTCGGGCGCCTCCGGGTCGCGGACGAACTCGACGTACGCCTCGTCGAGAACGACGAGGACGTCGTGGGGGACCGCGTCCAGGAACACGGCCAGCTCGTCGGCGTGGACGGCCGGGCCGGTCGGGTTGTTCGGGGTGCACACCAGCACGACCTTGGTCCGCGGCGTCACGGCCGCGGCCATCGCCGCGAGGTCGAGGCGTCCGTCCTCGCCCACCGGCACCCGCACGCCGACCGCTCCCGCCAGCGTGATGGCGATCGGGTAGGCCTCGAACGAGCGCCACGGCACGACGACCTGGTCGCCCGGCTCGCACACCGCGGTGAGCACGTGGCCCAGCACCGCGACCGAGCCGCAACCGGTCACCACGTTCTCCGGGGCCACGCCGAGCGAGCCCGCGATGGCCTCGGTCAGCTCGGTCGCGTACATGTCCGGGTACCGGTTGACGTCCTCGGCGGCGTCGGAGATGGCCAGCACCACCGACGGCAGCGGCGGGTACGGGTTCTCGTTCGACGAGAGCTTGAACGCGGCCGCGCCGACGGGGACGCGGGCTCCCGGGACGTACGGCGGCAGGTCGGCGAGCGCCTTGCGGAGGGGGACTCGGGTCACGGGGTCAGCATGCCACCGCCTGCGGCGCCGGCCGGTCCCGACGGCGGCCCGTCGTGACGGACACAACGGGCAGCGCGCCTCGAACCCCCCGGACGCCTCCGTGGCAGGATCGACGTATGGCTTTCCTCGTCCGCGTCCTCATCAACGGCGTCGCCATCTGGCTCGCCACGTTGATCCTGCCCGGGCTCGAGATCGTCGGCGGCGAGACCGGCTGGCAGCAGCTCGGCATCATCCTGCTCATCGCCCTCGTGTTCGGGATCGTCAACGCGATCGTCAAGCCGATCGTGGCGATCCTCTCGATCCCCCTGTACATCCTCACGCTCGGCCTGTTCACCATCGTGGTGAACGCCCTCATGCTCATGCTCACGGCGTGGATCACGGAGGCGACCAGCTGGGGTCTGCGGATCGACAACTTCGGAGTCGCCTGCTGGGGCGGCATCATCATCGCGATCGTGAGCCTGGTGCTCTCGGTCCTCATCCCGGGCAGCAGCCCGGAACGCTCCACCTCCGTGGAGGTCAGCTACTAGGCCACAGCCGCGGTGGCTGCGCGGCCACCTGCGCGGGCTCGCGCGTCGCCTGGAACTGCCGCGTGACCGCCGTTGTGCCGGGCGGACCGAGCACGGAGCCCGCCGCCTCGTCGAACGACCGCAGACCGGGGCTGCCCGCGAGCTCGACGTCGGCGAGGGCTGCGGTCTCGACGTAGCGGGCTGCCGAGTGCGCCTGCAGAGGGGTCGGGACCACCGGTCCACCCGTCGACCCCAGGTCGCGCGTGACGACGGTGACCTGCGCCCCCGTGAGGTCGGGCACGCCGTCCAGCTGCGGCACCGCGTCCTCGCGGTGGCGGTAGTGCCGCACCTCCACCCCGGGCGGCGCGGGCCGCGGGATGTCCGGCGTCCCGGCGGTCGCGACCGCCCGGATCGTGTACGTGCCGCCGACCGCCGCCGCCACCGACATCGCGACCATGCCGCCCTGGCTGTGCCCGGCGAGCATCACGGGGTCGTCGGCCCCGATGCCCGAGAGGCGCATGGCCTCCACGACCGCGTCGGTCAGGTCGTCGGGCAGCCCCGCCAGCAGGCGGCCGTTGGTGGTGAGGTCCATCGGCGTCGTCGCACCGAGGTCCCAGCTCTCCGTCCCCGGGATCTCGACCACCCAGGCGCGGGAGCCGTCGGGATGCGTGAGCTGCTGCACGGAGACGACCCCCGGCGGCGTCCCGAGCAGGCCGGTCTCGGTGCCTCCCTCGTAGGTGCGCGCGACGTTGGCCAGCACGCCCGCCGTCGTCCGGGGCGCCGGGAGCTGGGGCGGCCGCGCCCGGACGAGGAGCGCGGTCGGCCCCGCCGCGGGTAGCGGACCGAAGAGGGTCGCGGCGCCGGCCGGGACGGGCCGCAGGCTCGGGACCTGCACGCCGGGGGCGAGGCCGCGGACGAACGCGCCGACGGCGAGGATCCCGAGCTCCGCCCGACCGTCCGCGGTCAAGCGACCCGGCAGGGCGGCGGCCACCGGCCGGGCGCGCGCGAGCAGCGCGGGGAGCACCGGTTCCGGCCGGCGGAGGAGCACGGACCGGACCACGCTGCCGGCGACGAGCGTGCCCACGCCCGCCACGACGAGGGCGACCGCTCCGACGCCGAGCAGCGCCGCCACCACCGGCGCCTCGCCCAGCCGGCCCGCGCCCCCGACGACCGCCGACCTCAGCGCCCGGTGCGCCGCCGACTCGGCCCCGGCGTAGAGCTCGACGACCCGGCGCAGCGCGTCGACCAGCTCGCGCAGCCGACCGGCGGCGCGCCATGGCGACCCCCGGCCGTCCCGTGCGGCCACCACCGCGGACCGCGCCGCGCGTGCGGACGGGCTGACCCCGCTGCACGCCTCGACCGCGCGCGTCAGGGACCAGGCTGCGGCGTCGAGCCGGTCGGCCGCGTCAGACAGCCGCCGGCACAGGAACGTGAGCTCCTCGACGTCGACGGCCGTCGGCCCGGGCCCGCCGACCACGCGGAAGCCGCCGCCGTGGTCCGCGGCGCTCACAGCCCTGCCGCGCCGCCGAGCACCGGCGAGGCGTCCGCGACAGCGACCRGGCGGACGGCCAGCTCGACGGCCGCCCGCGCCTCCCGCACCCGCACCTGCGCCTCACCCAGAGCCGCGCGGAACCGGTCCGCCGCACCCGACTCCCACTCCACGCCCGCGGCGCCGAGCAGCAGCCGGTGCGCCTCCGCGACGTCGTCCAGTGCCCGGTACACCTGCGACAGCCCCTGCTCGCTCTGCATGCCGAGGACGCTAGGAGGCGGGAGGGGCGAGAGCCGGGCCGTCGCCGAACCCGTGGACCGGCCCACCTGATCGAGGGGCTGTGGACGGCTCGAGTGCTAGCCGGCGGGTCGCGGCAGGAGCAGCGCCGACGCGCCGATCGCCGCCACGAGCGCCAGAGCACGCCACAGGTCGCCGTCGCCCACCGACACCCCAGCCAGCACCGTCGCGACCACCGCGAGCACCTGCGCCCCCACCTGCACGACCGCGACGTCCCGCGCGGTCGCGGCGAGCACGGCCGCCTCCACCTGCGTCCGCCACGAGGCCCGCGCGGCCACCGCACCGGCCCACAGGGTCAGGTGCACCAGCAGCACGAGGGCCATCACGACGCCGAGCGCGGGCGCGTCGCCGACGAACAGCCGCGTCGCCGCCACGAGGACCACGAGGGCCGCCAGGCCGAGGCCCGGGTACACGACCGTCGCGCCGACCAGGACGACGAACGCCCCGACGAGGAGGACGGGCGGACGTGGACCTGTGCCGGCGAAGGCGACCGCGAGGGTCGCCCCGGAGAGCACCGCGAGCGCGGCCCGGACGACCCAGGCGGGCACGGGTCGGACCAGGTCGATCGTGACCTCCGGCACCGCGCTCATCGCGACGCCCCGGCCCGCCGCTGCGCGCGCCGCGCGAGCGACGCCAGCGAGATGTGGGGCGCGTCCCGCCACGTCACCAGCTCCACGTCGAGGTCCGCCAGGTCGGCCAGCCGGTCCTCGCGCGCCAGCCGGATGAGCCGCAGCGCGAGCCGCTCGCGCTCGCCCAGCGCGTTCTCCCGCAGCGTGGGCAGGACGTCGACGGCGATCACCCGGTGGCCGGCGCGGCGCCAGACCGCCGCCACGACGGCCGCCTCGTCGTCGAGGAACGTGGAGAACAGCAGGACGAGCGCGCCCGACGGCACCTGCGGCGCGCGGAGCCGGCGCAGGGGGTCGCCCTCGGGACGCGTCAGCGCGAGCGCGTGCCGGATGCGGTCCAGCTGCCGGCGGCCGCCGCCGGGCKGGAGCGGCCGGCGCAGGGCGCCGAGGTCGTCGAGCCCCACGCGGTCGCCGAGCCCGAGGTAGCCCTGGGCGGCCGAGGCGGCGGCCTGCCGGGCGAGGTCTAGCGACGTCGGGTCCTCCGCGCGGGCGGGCACCGAGCCGCGCCACGTCCGCGGGTCGGGGCCGACGTCGTCGCGCGAGTCCACCACCAGCACGACGACCGCCTCGGCGAGCGCGTGCTCACGCCGGACATAGAGCTCGTGCAGGTCCGGGGCACGGCGCGCGGTGACCCGCCAGTCGATCCGTCGCAGCCGGTCCCCGGGCGCGAACGGGTGGACGTCGCGCAGGCCGCCGCCCTCGCCGGGCCGCCGTGACTCGTGCGCGCCGGTGAGCCCGCGCAGCCGGGGCGGCAGCGGGAGCTCGCCGAGTGGGCGCGGCGCGGGCAGCACGAGCGCGGCGCGCGACACGGCCGGCGTCGGCTCGGACACGCTCGCGGCGCCGGGCCCCACGCCCTGGGCGTCGACGAACGCGAGCTCCTGCGGCCCCGTGCGGACCGTGTGCACCACCAGCGGCAGCGTGCGGGAGCCGTCGACGCGCACCCACGCCTCGGCCAGCTCGCGAGCCCCGCGCCGGACGCCGACCAGCACCCCGCCGGGAGACTCGACGACGACGTCGGCGCGCAGCGTCCCCGCCTCGGGCGGCACGTCGGACGCCACCAGCCGCACGGTCGGGTCCGCGGAGGGCCGCCGGCGCCAGTCCCACACGCCGGCCACCAGGGGCGCGGCGCCGAGCACGGCGACGTCCGGACGGCCGAGCAGCGCACCGACGACCACCAGCACGAGGCCGACGACGACCCCGGCGGCCGTCGCCCGCGAGCGCACCCACGTCATCCGCGCCTCGCCGTGGTCGGGCCGGCGACCCGCTTGAGCACGTCGTCGACGACGCCCTGCGGCGCGGTGCCGGTGGCCCACGCCTGCGGGGTCAGTGAGAGCCGGTGCGCGAGGGCGGGCACGGCGACCGCCTTGACGTCCTCGGGCGTGACGAAGTCCCGTCCGGACAGCACCGCGAGCGACCGCGCGACCAGCACGAGCGCCTGCGACCCACGGGGCGAGGCGCCCACCTCGACGGCGTCGTGCGCTCGGGTCGCCGCGGCGAGGTCCACGCAGTACCGCAGGATGTCGTGGTCGACCGTGACCGCCTCGACCCCGGCCTGCATCGCGCGCAGCGTGACGGCGTCCACGACGGTCCGCACCGTGCCCATCTCCTGGCGCCGCGCCAGCCGGCGCGACAGCACGTCGACCTCGGCGTCGCGGTCCGGGTACCCGACCGCGAGCCTGACCATGAACCGGTCGAGCTGGGCCTCCGGCAGGGGGTAGGTGCCCTCGTACTCGACGGGGTTCGAGGTCGCGACGACATGGAACGGGTCGGGCAGCGGGTACGTCTGGCCGTCGACGGTGACCTGGCGCTCGGCCATCGCCTCCAGGAGCGCCGACTGGGTCTTCGGGGCGGTCCGGTTGATCTCGTCGGCCAGCAGCAGCCCCGCGAACACCGGGCCCGGCCGGAACGCGAACGACGCCGTGGACGGGTCGAAGACGCTCGAGCCGGTGATGTCCGACGGCAGCAGGTCGGGCGTGCACTGGACCCGCCGGAACGTCAGCCCGAGCGCGGTCGCCAGGCTGCGCGCCGCGAGCGTCTTGCCCAGGCCGGGGACGTCCTCGAAGAGCACGTGGCCGCCGCCGAGGATCGCCGCGAGCGCCACCTTCACGGGTTCGTGCATGCCGACGACGAGCGTCGCGACCTCGTCGAGGACGGCGTTCCCGCGGTCCGCGACCTGCGCGACGGTCAGGGTGGTGGGCTGCTCGGTCATGTCTGCGGGCTCCCGGTGTCGGTAGGGCTGGGGCGCCTCGGTCCGAGGCGGTCGAGCACGTCGAGGGTGTGCCGCACGTCCGCGATGGACGGCAGCGGTGACTTCGTGCGGGTCAGCGTGGTGAGCGCCCGAGTGCCGATCAGCTGCTCGGCGCCGGGGTCCTCCAGCGTCAGCCCGTGGCGCGCGAGCCGGCGGCGCGCGACCTCCTTGAGCCGCCGCAGCACGCGCTCGCCCACGCGGCCGTCGCGCGCGACCATCGCCCACGCGAGGTCCTGCACCTCGCCGCGGGCGCCGTGCCGGCGCGGCGAGCGATCGCGGTCCCACCCCGGGTCGGGCGTGCCGTCCAGGCGGGTGAACAGCAGGACGCCCGCCGCGACGAACAGCCCGACGAGCGCGGACGTCTGGACCGTCAGCCCCGCCGCCCAGGCCCCGAGGCCGCCGACGCCGAACCCCACGAGCGGGCGCCACTCCCTCACGACTCCTCCGTCCGGTGCCCGAGGTCGTCCGCGATCGCCGCCAGGCTGGACCGGGCGGCGGCGACGTCGTCGGGCGTGAGCACGTGCTCGGAGTACCGCGCCGCGAGGTACAGCTGCAAGAGGGCCCGGGTCGCGTCGGGGTCCGCGCGCGTGGCGTCGAGCACCTCGACGGTGAACTCGGTCGCCGTCTGCGCGCGGGAGCGCACCAGCCCGCTGCGCTCCGCGGACGCCTCGAGCGCCACCCACGCCGCGATCACCGCGTCACCGGGCGGCACCTCGTCCTCCAGCACCTGCGCGGCTCGCCGGACCCCCTCGCGCAGCGCGGGCGTGGCACTGTCGAGCACGTCGCCGCCCAGCTCGACGTCGGGGTCCGCCGCGTCCACCTCGTACGGGGCGTGCCGCGCGCGCATCAGCCGGATCCGCTTGACGACGAGGAACACCGCGAACACCAGCAGCGCCCCGATGATCGCGATGACCACGAGGTAGATCCAGCGCTGGGCCTGCATCGGGATCCGCACGCCGTCCAGCGCGGACTCCACCGGCACCGGCGTCGAGGTGGCCGGCGGCGGGGAGAACGGGGGGATCTCGAACGGCTCGCCGCCCTTGGCCCGCTGCCCCAGCCGGAACGGTCCGGCCAGAGCCGCGCCGAGGACGGCGACGACGACGAACGCGCCGACCAGCAGCAGGGCACTCGGCCTGCGCTCCTGCGTCGCCACCGTGCTCCTCGCCCTCCAGGACCGGCGACCCCCGCCGGTTCGCACAGGCTACTGACCGCGTCCGGCCGCGGACGGCGCCGCACCCGACCGGGCCGCTCTGGGATGATGACGGCATGTCTTCACGCGTCACGCTCGCGGATGTCACGCCGCCCATCGCCCTCGGCCCGCTCGACGGCCGCTACCGCGCCGCGGTGGCGCCGCTGGTCGACCACCTGAGCGAGGCGGCCCTCAACCGCGAGCGGGTGCACGTCGAGGTCGAGTGGCTGATCCACCTGACGACGAACGCGGTCGTCCCCGGTGCGCCGAGCCTGACCGACGACGACGTCGCGTACCTGCGCGACGTCGTCGCGACCTTCGGACCCGACGAGGTCGCCGAGCTCGCGGCGATCGAGAAGATCACCGTGCACGACGTCAAGGCCGTCGAGTACTTCCTGAAGAGCCGCCTGGCGGCCGCGCCCGAGGGCTCCGCGCTGCGCGAGGTGGGCGAGCTGGTGCACTTCGCGTGCACCAGCGAGGACATCAACAACCTGTCGTACGCGCTGATGGTCCGCGGCGCGGTGCGGGAGGTCTGGGCACCGGCAGCGGGCGCGCTCGTCGACCAGGTCGCGGGGCTCGCGCGCGAGCTGGCCGACCAGCCGATGCTCGCCCTCACGCACGGGCAGCCCGCGACGCCGACCACGCTCGGCAAGGAGCTCGCGGTCCTCGCGCACCGGCTCCGCCGCCAGCTCGTCCGCATCGACAGCGACGAGTACCTGGGCAAGCTCAACGGCGCCACGGGCACCTACGGCGCGCACGTCGTCGCGGTGCCGGGCGCGGACTGGCCGGCCGTCAGCAGGTCGTTCGTCGAGCACCTGGGCCTCACCTGGAACCCGCTGACCACGCAGATCGAGTCGCACGACTGGCAGGCCGAGCTCTACGCCGACGTGGCCCGGTTCAACCGCGTGCTGCACAACCTGGCCACCGACGTGTGGACGTACATCTCGCGCGGCGTCTTCATCCAGATCCCCGTGGCGGGCGCGACGGGTAGCTCGACCATGCCGCACAAGGTCAACCCGATCCGGTTCGAGAACGCCGAGGCCAACCTCGAGCTGTCGAGCGCCCTGCTGGACACGCTCGCGAGCACCCTGGTGACCAGCCGCCTGCAGCGCGACCTCACCGACTCGACCACGCAGCGCAACATCGGCCCGGCGTTCGGGCACTCTCTGCTGGCCATCGACAACGTCGCCCGCGGGCTGCGCGCCCTGTCGGTCGACGCGGTGCTGCTGGCCCGCGAGCTCGACGAGAACTGGGAGGTGCTGGGCGAGCCCGTCCAGTCCGCCATGCGCGCGGCGTCGGTCGCCGGCGTCACCGGCATGGAGAACCCGTACGAGCGGCTGAAGGAGCTGACCCGTGGCCGCCGGCTGACGGCGGCGGACATGCGCGGGTTCATCGGCGGCCTCGGGCTTCCCGACGACGTCGCCGCGCGTCTCGCGGCCCTCACGCCGGCCTCGTACACGGGCCTGGCGCGCGAGCTCGTGGCCTACCTGGACGCCTGAGGGGCCGGACTACACCCCGAACGCCCCGGCACGTCCATCGGCACTGCGCCGAACGGGTGACCGGGCGGCGTCCGACCACCATCTTCTGCCGTCCGCCGGACAGAAGCCGAACCGTTTCGACGGAACCGCTCTCAGACGCGCTGACCTGCGATTTCACACGTATGAGTGACCGCTTCTGGACAGGTGCCCTATAGGGCCTGCACAATCGTGCACCGACCGGTCTGAAAGATCCGGTTCACCCCATTTCTGGCAAGGATGCCCATCGTGACGCTCATGCAGAAGGCGATCACGCCAGCGCTCACCCGCGCTCACCTCACCGCGGGACACGACCGCCTGGCGGGATACGTGGTACGCGCCGAGGACGTCGACTTCGCGACGACTCCGGCGCAGCTGTTCGAGGTGCACGGCCTGGGGTACGAGGGGTCCCCCTTCAGCCCGTACGACCGCTCGATCGACGTGCTCCGCTTCGAGTCGTCCCCCCAGCTGCAGTACCGCGACGTCCCCGGCTACATCCTCCCGCTGTGGTGGCTGCGGCACTCGCGCATCCCCCCGGGTGCCGAGCTTGTGCGGATCTACGACAACGGCACCTCCACGCTGCTCGCCCGCTACGGCGACGTCGGCGCCGGCTGGACGGTCACGCAGCTGGGTGCCCCGCGCCCGTCGCTCGCGTCGCTGTCGCGCTGCGTCGGTCCCGTCGCCAAGTGGCACGGCGCCTACCTGGAGGCCGACGTGGTCGACGGCGGCCACACCGTGGTCCTCGCCCTCGCCAACCCACCGCTCGCCGAGACCGGGTTCCACCAGTCGCCGTCGGGCCGCTGGTACCGGCGCGTGGCCCGCGAGGACGTCACCGAGCTGTTCGAGCTCGACCTCACCGCTCGCTGGAACGGCCTCCACGTCCGCGTGGTCGACCAGTGGCAGGACGCCCAGCGCTACGTGGTCGCCCGCATCTCCCACCTGGGCGACGACATCGAGCGGGCCGAGCGCCTGCACCTCAACCGCGTCGAGGCCGGCGTGTACGAGGGCATCGTGTACGCCGCCGAGCTCACCGACATCCAGACCAACCAGGTGGTCCCCCACACCTGGGCCCCCGGGCCTGCTGCTCCTGCGCAGCAGGTGGTGCGCTCCTGAGCGCACTCCCCGAGGGTTCCCGAACCAGGGTCACGCCAACGGCGATGTGACCCTCGCGGGACGCGTGCCGGGCCTGGCCCTCCCCCCCGTCCAGGCCCGGCACGCTCCGAGCTCCCGACCGCTCAGCGCGCGTCGGGCACCAGGGTGGGGACCGGGATCGACGCGAGCTCCGCCAGGGCGGCCGCGTACGTCATCGCGTCGCCGGCCCGCGCGGCCTCGCGGGCGCGGACCGTCGGGCCGTGCAGGGCGGCCCGGGTG